>JBBSFA010000401.1:0-4293 GCA_038239185.1 Elainellales cyanobacterium
CTTTGCTGATAGTCGAGCGGTTTTTGGCTCAGAGGATACTCATGCAACCCACTTGGAAAGACATTTATCCCTGGATCAAGACTGCTTTACTTAATTTGGATTCTGTCGATCTGCTGCTGCGGCAGATTGTCGAGAAGATTGCCGTTGCCTATGAGGCGGAGTGCCTGCTGTGGGCAGGGCTGGAGTTTGGGGTCTCGGATGCCCTCCGAGTTTACGGGGCATCGGAGGTGGTGAGCCAGTATGCTGTTAGTTTTGCGGTGGCATCGACCGAAGGGGGCTTTTCGTCGGCAGAACCCGCAGATTCTTCTCCTGGCAGTCCGACTCGCTTGGTTCAACCATTTGTGCCGCGCTCTCTGCCCCCTTGGCTGTTGGATCAACAGCAGCTCCCTCGGCTGATGCAGCTAGGAACGGGGGAGTTAATTATTCCGATTAGCAGTCGGGGCAATACTTCGGAAGATCCGGGCGGTGGGATGGCGATCGCCAATCCGCTTCAATTTGTGCTACAACTCCGCCGGGTTCAGACTGATCAGACTAACTTGCCGTCGCCTGAAGTGGAGCTTCAGCCCGCCAAGTTTCCCTTAATGGGCATCCCGCTGGGCAGTCGATCGGAACCGCTGAAGATTCGGGGGTGGCGGCTAGAAGAGCTAGAGTCGCTAGAGATAGTTTGTAGCCATCTGGGGCTAGCTTACAGCGCCTTGTACTGGCGGCAGCGATTGGAGCAATCCCGCCTGCAAGCGGCTTTGATTGGGCGGATCTCGCACCTGCTCAATTCCACGCTCAATCCTGATGAAGTGGTGGGGCGAATTGTGGCGGAATTGGGCTATGGGTTGCAGTGCGATCGCTCGATTTTGGTGGATTTACGTGACGATCCAGCTATCATTCTGGCGGTTTGGGACTATCCGGGGCGAGATCTGTGTTCGCTAGACGATCACCAAAGTCCACGTCGCTATTGGCAAAACGTGATTGAGATGTTTATGCAGGGCGGTGCTTCTTATTTGCAGATGGGGCTGACCGATCCAGAACCCGATCCGCTGCAAGACTGGATGCGATCGATCGGCGTAATGTCGGTGCTGCTAGTGCCGCTGTTTATTCAGGAAGAATTTTTTGGTGCGGTGGTGTTGCTTTCCTATCGGCAAGAGCGGGCTTATTTGCTAGACGAACTGCAAACAATTCGCCAAGTGGCAGATCAGGCGGCGATCGCCCTGACGAATGCTCAAAACTACCAGCGGCTCTGGCGTAAACAGGAGATGCTGCGAATCCAGAATGATACGCTGCGGCAAACGGTGCTGCTGGATGACCTGACACAATTGATGAACCGTCGATCGCTAGAACGCGAGCTAGAGCAAATCAGCATGGTGGCAACCTGGACGGTTCAGCCTCCCTTTTGTGTGATTGTGTGCGACATTGACTATTTTAAAAAAGTGAATGATGACTATGGGCATCTGGTCGGCGATGAGGTGCTGATCCAAATCTCGCAGCGGCTGCAAGGACAGCTCCGGCGCGGGACTTTGGCTTACCGCTATGGAGGAGAGGAATTTGTCGTTGTTTTAAGCGAAACGCCATTGGATATGGCAATCGATGTGGCAGAGCGTCTACGTCGGGCGGTTTGCACTAAGCCGTTGGTCACCAAGGCGGGAGAACTGCGGGTTACGACTAGCTTTGGCGTGGCGCAGCAAAGCCCCGTCCACGATCGCTCTGCCTGGGATGTGCTGCACCGCGCCGATAAAGCGATGTATGAAGCCAAACGTAACGGACGCGATCGAGTGGAGTCCTTGCTGGCGAACGGTCGAGATGAGCAATCGACTGAGCCGTCGGGATGAGTATGGCGCTTGTCTAAATCTTCAAGATTGATTAGGGATTTGGCAAACTTAGCTTCGACAGTCAGGATGGATGGCAAATCATCTGAAGGTTGAAGTCTGGTGAAGGTTGAGTTTGGGGCAAAGATCTAGGGCTTTGGTCCCTCAACCTTCGGTACACTCAAAACAGCCTCACGGTTCTTTACTTCACTCCAACAGCTTATGGCAGCCTCTCTTTCTCCCGCGTCTTTAACTGCAAAGCCGATCGCCTTCGGAACAGATGGCTGGCGTGGTGTCATTGCCGCCGATTTTACCTTTGAGCGAGTGATACAGGTGGCTCCGCTGGCTGCGATCGCGCTAGAGCAGTCTTATGGCGGCAGCGGCAACTTTAACCGGACGATTATTGTGGGTTACGATCGCCGCTTTCTGTCCGAAGAGTTTGCCCAAGCCACCGCAGAAGCTGTGCGATCGGCGGGCTATGATGTCCTGCTGTCAGACACGTTCGCCCCCACGCCTGCGTTTAGCTGGGCGGCGAACGAGCGAAACGCGCTAGGGGCGTTGGTGATTACGGCTAGCCATAATCCGGGGATCTATTCGGGCTTGAAGGTGAAGGGCGGGTTTGGTGGCTCAGTGCCGCCCGAAGTCACGAAAAAGATTGAGGTGATGCTGCAAGAGGGCGTTCCGAATGCTGCGTTGAGCCAAGCAGAACCGGGCAAGCTGGACACCTTCAATCCCTGGCAGAGCTATTGTGAAGCCCTGCGCTCTAAGGTAGATGTAGAGGCTTTGAAGGCAGCGATCGCCTCTGGCAAACTCACGGTCTTTGCCGATGTGATGCACGGAGCCGCTGCCACCGGGCTAGAGCAGCTCTTGGGCATTCCGATTCAGGAGTTGAACAGCGATCGCGATCCTTTATTCGAGGGGGGCGCACCGGAGCCGCTGCCGCGCTACTTACCCAAGCTATTCCAGAGCATCAAAGCCTATCGGCAGCAAAATCCGACGGGTCTGGCGGTTGGCTTAGTGTTTGATGGCGACAGCGATCGCGTGGCGGCAGTGGATGGGCAGGGCAATTTTCTCAGTTCACAAGTCTTGATTCCAGTGCTGATCGAGCATTTGGCGACGAAGCGGGGCTTTAGCGGCGAAGTGATCAAAACCATCAGCGGCTCCAATCTGATTCCGGAAGTCGCGAAACTCTACAATCTGTCGGTCTACCAAACGCCGATCGGCTATAAGTTCATTGCCGATCGAATGCTAGAAGCTCAGGTGCTATTGGGCGGCGAAGAGTCAGGCGGGATTGGCTACGGACACCACATTCCCGAACGCGATGCGCTGCTGTCGGCGTTGTATGTACTGGAGGCGATCGTGCAGTCGGGCAAAGACTTGAGCGAACTGTATGCCGATCTTCAGCAGAAAACGGGCTACAGTTCACACTACGATCGGATTGATCTGCCGCTGTCTGGGATGGAGGTGCGATCGCGCTTGATCAACCAACTGGAAAGCCAGCCGCTGACTGAAATTGCGGGGCAAGCAGTGACGAACTGTTTGGCGATCGATGGCTACAAGTTTGAGCTAGCCGATCAAAGCTGGCTGCTGGTGCGGTTTAGCGGCACGGAGCCGGTGCTGCGGCTATACTCGGAAGCGCTTAGCCCGGAAGCAGTGCGGCGCAATTTGGCTTGGGCGAAAGACTGGGCAAGTAAGGTTTAGAAGCGTAAGTTAACTCGATATGGCTGTTCTTGTCGTTGCTACTGGCAATCCCAACAAGCTGAAAGAAATGCAGGCAGAGCTGACCGATCCAGACTTGGGTTGGGAGCTAGTGCTGAAACCTGAAAACATTGAGGTGGAAGAGACAGGTGCGACCTTTTTGGAAAACGCCTGTCTGAAAGCCTCACAGGTGGCACAGATCTTGGGCAAATGGGCGATCGCAGATGATTCTGGCTTATCCGTGCAGGCTTTGGGCGGCGCACCGGGTATCTACTCCGCCCGCTATGCGGAAACTTCCCCGCTGCGGATCGAGCGGGTGCTGCGAGAGCTAGGTGAAACTGAGAATCGCATCGCCTGGTTTACCTGCGCGGTGGCAGTGGCGCGCCCGGATGGGTCGATCGCCCTGACCACTGAAGGGGTTTGTCACGGGGAAATTCTGCGATCGGTGCAAGGGACACAGGGCTTTGGTTACGATCCGATTTTCTATGTGCCCGACGAGAAAATGACGTTTGCTGAAATGCCGCTGGCTTTGAAGCAGCAGATTAGCCATCGAGGGCTAGCTTTTCGGGCGGTGATGCCTCGGCTGAAGCAACTAGCGGCTGAGGCTTGCTGAGTCTTAATGGCGCGATTCGTTAGGCAAAGATCCCCGGATTCTTCGAGAATCCGGGGATCTGAATGTCGGCAATTTTTTGTGGCCACCTAATACCAATTTACTGTGAAGCTGCACAAATCATTGAGAGCTGAAACCTTTGATTCAGGAGCTTTTCGAGCCTTTTAATTATGTGTAGCTTCATATAAA
>JBBSFA010000402.1:0-4291 GCA_038239185.1 Elainellales cyanobacterium
AGGTCTGGCAAAAGTAGCGTTGTTTGCCGTCTGGAGTTTTGCCATGTTTGATCACTTCAATCCCATCACAAGCTGGACAGTGAATAGGTTCTAAAACCATTGGTGAATTTCTGTAATTGCAACCACCTCCATCTCAGCATCATTTCGAGTAAAAAACAACAAGTCAGAAACATTACCCTTAAATTAACTATGCGAATCAAGCCTAAAAAACTGGTGCTGTCCTTTACCTTTGCGGCGATCGGAGCCACTTATTTTGTCGCGTTTACTGGGTTAGAAGTTCACCCGGTTTTGAAACAGCAGCTCGTGCTTTTGCCCGTACAGCTTGGCGTTCTGGTCTATTTATTATGGTGGCGCAAGCAGAGTAAAATGTCGGACGTTTCTTCCGATCGATAAGCTAGTCACAAAGCCTGCTACTTCAGCAAGACCTGAACCGTGTAGCGATCGCTTCCAGACCGATCGCTTCCAGACAAAGGAGCATCAGGTTTGATGCTGACTTCAGCCACGCGAACAGAAGAGGCTGAACTCAAAGAAAGGGTGAGATTAACGGTTTCAACGCCTGCGGCAGGGGTAACTGTAATCAGCGTTTTTGTGTGGGGTTGCGCTTCGGGTACAGTGAACCACTGGCTGGCTTCAAGCGCAGGCAATGACAGGAATCGCGGTAGGCTAGTCACCGCACAAGCCACCAGAGAGGCGGTGAACAGCAGGGAGGTCAGAAATATTTTGCGATCGCGTTTGGTTTCTGCCGATCGGAGCGTGTTCTCCTCGAAGCTGCTGGAAATTTGGGTTTCTGCCAGGTGGATGGGCGCGAATACTGCGGGTTTCATAGAGCAATCTCCTTACGTCTGAATGACTTCTAGACTGGATGACTTTTAGAGTAAGCCGGATACTTACCCTTGTCTGCCAGAAAAAGTCATAAGAAGTCAGACGTTCAAGCTGCTCAAACCGTAGCGCGCAGAGTCGCCATCCAGGGGCGAACCGCTTCCCAAGTCAGAAAATCTTGCAGGAGTGCCTTATAGCCATCACTGTTGGGATGCAGTCCATCGCCAGAGAGGTGCGATCGCCACCATTGTTCGCCCCGACCAAGCCACTGATCCAGCACATCCAGATAGGGAATCTGCCGATCTAGGCAAGCCAGCCGCGTCGCTTCGTTGTAAGACAGTTGGTCTGCATGACTGTAATAGAGGCAGTTGGCGAAAGGCATTTTCGCTTCGTCCACTGGAGTCATGCCGACAAAAAACACAGAGCAAAGCCCTTGAGCACAGTCGAGCAGGTCAACTAAATCGCGCTGAAAGTCTTCAAACAGTCTGGAATTGCGTCCATTGCGATGTCCCAACCGAGCCGAATCGTTCACCCCGACCGACAGCACGATCGCATCGGGAACGCGATGCCGCAGTTCGCCCCGGTAGCGAAATTCCTGCTCTAGCCGCTGTGCCACCTGCCGCACGCCGTCGCCTCTCACGCCCAAGTTATACAACACATGCCCACTGTTGCCAGCACTGTCAAGCAACATCCAATGCCGCCGCAGTCGCTCTACCCAACCGCCGCCTTCCGGGTCGCCAAAGCCATAAATCATGCTGTCGCCTAAAGCCACAATGCGGAGCGGTTGAGCGATCGGCGGAACTAGGGTTGCGGAAGCATACGGAGCTGAGACAGGGGTCAAAGTTTGCATGTTGTAAGGTAAACAAGAAATCAGTGAACGCTTGAGACTTGGCTGCTTAATTTATACAACGGCTGTTTGATTCATCCAGCGGCTGCTTGATTCATCCAGCTAGTTTGCCAATAGAGAACTTTAACGTTGATGGGACTGTATCATCCTCGGTGCAACTTCGCAAATCTTCACCGACTTGCACTTCGCTCCGGTTATAGCGGGACACGGTTCAGGTCTGCCAGTTTTTGCTGATAGAATTGGACAATCTTCGCGGTAACTTCATTGGCACTGAGACTATCGGTTTGCAGCTCGATCGCATCTTCGGCTTTGCCGAGTGGAGCAAAGGCGCGAGTGCTGTCTTTATAATCGCGATCGCTAATGGCTTGCTCTAGCTCAGCCAAAGTCACGCTCTCCTGCCCTTGCGCCAGCAGATCTTGCATCCGGCGACGCGCCCGCTCTTGCACCGAGGCAGTCAGGAAAATCTTCAGCTCGGCATCCGGGAAAACGTGCGTGCCGATATCCCGCCCGTCCATGACCACGCCGCCCCGCCGCCCATAGGACTGCTGCCGCTTCATTAGCTCTTTACGCACCGCAGGCTGGGCGGCGATCGCGGAAACTTGCGCCGTTACTTCCAGGCTGCGAATCGCCTGGGTGATGTGGTGACCGTTGATCCAAACTTCTACACTCTCTGAATCATCCTTGCTGTCTAGCTCGCTGTCTAACTCAATGGCGCAGCGGCTGACCAGCTCCGCGATCGCGGCTGTGTCCTCAATGGCGATTCCAGAGTGCAGCACCAGCCAAGTCACTGCCCGGTACATTGCTCCGGTATCCAAGTAGAGCAAGCCGAGCTGCTGGGCGACTTGGCGAACCACCGTCGATTTTCCGGCTCCGGCAGGGCCATCGATCGCCAAAATCGGCTTGCGGTTCCGCAGCAGCGTATTGTCGATCAGGCGGGTCGCGTCGATGTGGGCAGCGATTGCTAAGAGTCCGACATCGTCAAGTTGTTCGATTGGAGCCATAGTGTCTGGATGAACGAGTTCAATGTACTGCGGTTTGATGGCGGGAACGATAGAGAGTTCGGCTTTGACCCCCTCAATCAGGTCTTCTCGCAGCGTTTTACCCTGTCGCAACACGGCTTGGGCACGACAAAGGCTGCGATACAGGACAGAAGCCTGCGATCGCGCTGCGTCAGATAAATACTGATTGCGGGAGCTGAGAGCCAGCCCGTTCGCTTCGCGCACAATTGCACAGCCTATCACATCTATTGGTAAGTTCAAGTCTGCAACCATGCGCCGCAAAACGGCGAGCTGCTGAGCGTCTTTTTGCCCAAAATAGGCGCGATCGGGCTGAACAATATTAAATAACTTAGCCACAACGGTTGCTACACCCTGAAAGTGCCCCGGACGGAAGCGCCCACAGAGTCCAGCGATCATCGCCGCAGGCGGAATCACCTGGGTAACGCGATCGCCCGAAGTCCCGCTGCCTGAAGCTTGGTCGCCATATAACTCGATCGCAGTGGGGGCAAAAATGGCATCCACTCCCGCCTGCTGGCAGAGCTGTTGGTCTTGCTCCAGTGTGCGAGGATACTGCTGAAAATCCTCGTTCGGAGCAAACTGGAGTGGATTCACAAAAATGCTGACAATCACTCGATCGTTCTCTTGCCGTGCTTTCTGGATCAGACTCAGATGACCCGCATGAAGTGCCCCCATCGTTGGCACAAATCCAATGCTTTGCGGCAGGCGGGGCGAATTGAACTGAGGGGAGGCAGCGATCGGGGTGACGGCGTTGGCAGGCGGACGAAACCGTTCCTGCTCTAAATAGCAGCGCAATCCTGCAATGGTGGTAAACAGGCGCACTAGCCCCCCCGCTAAACTCACGACTCCGCTAGTAGTGTACAAAATTCCGCTTGCATCCTGCCTCAATCAGGGAGATTTTCCGCTTGTTCTTGTCAATCTGGCAGGTTTTATTAAAAAACTGGGAATTATCGCCATGGCTTCCGGACAGAGGCAGATCTGCGCCGCTTTAAGTTGGATTAAGCACCTCTAGGTGGAAGGGCGCTTGATGATCGCATTGGTGTAGCATCAAAAACTTAAGAGGCGATCGCTTTTTAAGGTTGGGCACATTGAGACACATGAGCATGACAGAATCGGAAGCCAGCGTTCCTGCGAACTACGATGAATCGTGGAAATCCGCGATCGAACAGTTTTTTGAGTCCTTCGTCGCGTTCTTCTTTCCAGAGGCGCACCAAGCGATCGCCTGGGAGCGAGGCTACGAGTTTCTCGATCAGGAGCTACAGCAAATTGTCCGCGATGCCGAAATCGGGACGCGATTTGTCGATAAGCTGCTGAAGCTGTGGCTGGCGGATGGCGAAGAAACGTGGCTACTGTTGCACTTGGAGATCCAAAGCCAGACAGATAGGGCTTTGCCAAGCGAATGTTCACCTACCATTACCGAATATACGATCGCTATAGCCGGGAAGTCGTGAGTCTAGCGGTGCTAGGGGATGAGCAACCAACTGGCGACCGCAGGAATTCGGCTACGGGCGCTGGGGCTGTGAGATGCGGCTGCGCTTTCCGATCGCCAAACTGTTGGACTACGAATGGGCAGATCTGGAAGCCAGCAATAACCCCTTCGCGTCAGTCG
>JBBSFA010000403.1:0-4288 GCA_038239185.1 Elainellales cyanobacterium
GACCAAGTTTAGGCTTTTTCGATCCCCTAGTTTCGTTTACAAACTCGATCGCCTTTAAAAGATCAGAAACAGGCTGCCAACACAAGCATTAAGTGTTAAAAAATAACTCGGATTCTTGACTGAATCCGATCGGATTTACTAGATTGTATTCAGGGACACATAATAGCGATATCTGGAGGGACACTTGAAAAGAAAGCCCTCTAGGGGCGAACCAAAAGACGAATCACCCGACAAGCAAATTGAACAGCTTCAGCAACTTGATGTGCGAGATAGATTGTTGCTGCGACTGCTCCAAGAAAATAGCCGACTCAGCATTGCTGAACTTGCCCGCCAGCTTAGCCTCACCGCTCCAGGGCTACAAAAGCGGCTCAAAAAGCTAGAAGACAACGGTTTTATCGATCGCTACGTGACTTTAATTAATCGGGAGGCTTTGGGGCTAGACCTGCTCTGCTTTGCCCAAGTCACCCTGGCTCACCGTCAGCCGGACTGCCTTGGGCAGTTTTGCGAACGAGTCCAAGGACTCCCAGAGATCCTGGAATGCCATCATTTGACAGGCGAATTTGACTATCTCTTAAAAGTGGTCGCGCCCGATCGCCAGCATCTTGAACAACTGATGAGTGAAACTATCGCGCAAATTCCGGGTGTAGATAGAGTGCAAACGAACATTGTTCTCAGCGAAGTGAAAGCTTCAACCTCACTGCCGCTGGCTGAATAGTCTTAACATCCGCTCTTAGTGTCTCCTGCAACCGCAACAGCAGGATCGGCGCTTCATGCAAATCTAATTAAACCGAGACTAACGCTTTACAAGTTAGGAGTCTCTTTATGAAGCATAAGCAAGGTGCATTCAAAGGATTTCGAGGGTGCCGTCTTTATTACCAGAGTTGGCATCCAGAAGAACCCAGTCAGGCAATTATTACGCTGGTTCACGGTCTGGGCGCACACAGCGGTGTTTTTCAAAACGTTGTCGAGTATTTAGTGCCGCAAGGCTATGAGCTGTATGCCTTTGATTTGAGGGGGCATGGGCGATCGCCCGGACAGCGGGGGTATATCAGTCAGTGGGAAGAATATCGGGAAGATTTGCGCGCTTTTTTGCAGCTCATTCGTGCCCAGCGAACCTGTTGCCCACAGATTGTTTGGGGACACAGCCTCGGTGGTACGATCGCGCTGGATTATGCGCTGCGATCGCCCGCTGATGTCCAGGGGTTGATTTTAACGGCTCCTGCGCTCGGTAAAATCAATATTTCTCCCGTTAAATTAGCGGTGGGTCAGTTTTTGTCTAGCTTTGTGCCTGGTTTTAGTTTGAAGCTGGGGATTCATAACAGCCTGGGGTCACGTAATCCAGAAGTAGTCGCTGCCTATCTGCAAGATCCGCTTCGGCATGAGTATGGGAGTGCTCGGCTAGCAACTGAGTTTTTTGCGACGGTACGCTGGATTGAGGCTCATGCCTCGGATTTGCAGGTACCGCTGTTGATTATGCACGGCAGCAGCGATCGCGTCACGCTGCCAGAGGGGAGTCGCGCCTTTTTTCAGCAGGTGATTTTTGCAGACAAAGAGCACCGCGAGTATGCGGGAAACTATCACGATCTCTATATTGATGCGGACTACAACGAGATATTCATAGATCTGGCAACCTGGCTCGATCGACACCTGGATGAAGCCCAGATGTGTCAGCCCTTTGAGGTTTCGCAAATCGGACAGGCTTAACTCGATAAACAGATAGGGAGGAGAATTTGCTTCTTCTAACAACTATGCAACGAACTGTGCAATCACACACTAATTCTTCCAGGAGCCACTTTTTTAGATACTTTGCCCCCAAAAAAGCTGCTCTGGCTCCACCGATCGCTGCGCCAATAGACTTAACTTTACCCAGTCTGCTTGATGCCGCCTGCGATCGCGCCCTCAATCCGCAAGCGCTCAACCACTGGACGGGGCTAAGCTGGCAAGCAATTTCCAACCATGCGTTTCGCGACCAGTGCGAAGCGGCGGCGCGGGGCTTAGTCAGTTTGGGCTTACAGAAGGGCGATCGAGTTGCCTTCTTGCTGCATAATGATGTCTCTTTTGCGATCGCTGATATGAGCTGTCTGATGGCAGGTCTGGTCGATGTGCCGATCGATCTGACGCAGACGCTAGAGAATATTATTTTTATTTTGAACCATAGCAAAGCCAAGGTCTTATGGATTGCCGATCTGGATCTGCTGCAACAAGTTGCTGCCTATCTCGATCGCGTTCCAACTTTACAACGGATCATTATTTCATCTGCTGTAGATTGCCCAACACCATCCGCTTTACCGATTATGGCGTTAGGCGAATTGCAAGCCTTGGGGCAGGCTAAAGCTGAGACGCTGCGATCGTCGCCTCAAGATCTTGCCACCCTCATTTATATTCCTGCTGAAACGGGTGAATTAGTTGGCGTGATGCTGACTCATCAGAACTTGGCAGGCAACGCGATCGCTGCCTTCACCAGTCTGTCGGGGCTGAAATGGGGTGCAGAGGAAACGATTCTCTCGTTTTTGCCGTTGACGCATGTGTTTGCCCGCTGTTTGCTGTACGGACATCTTTACTATGGGCACAGCATCTACTTTTCCAGTCCTAAACAAGTTCTCAAGCATCTCAAACAGGTTCAACCGACGATCGTCGCGGTCGTTCCGCTGTTTTTAGAAAAGCTTTACAGCAAGCTGTTAGAGCGAGGCAATCAAGCCCGATCGAAAGTCGAAAAACGGCTGTTCTCCTGGACGTTGGGGCTGATGCAGCGCTATGAGCTGGGTCGTCCGCCTGACCAGCGCGAAGCGGCATTGCTGCGGCTGGTAAATCGGCTGGTGCTGTCGCACTGGCGATCGCTGTTTGGCAACCGGATCAAGTATGTGTTGAGCGGCGGCGCGACGCTGAAGGCAGAACTGGCAAACGGCTTTGCAGCGGCGGGTATCGCCGTTTTGCAGGGCTATGGGCTGACGCAGGCTGGCATTGTTTGCTTCAATCGAGCGGAGACAAATCGGGCTGGCACAGTGGGGGAGCCGATCGCGGGGGTTGAGGTGGCGATCGCTGCCGATCAGGAAATTTTGGTGCGAAGCAGTGGGGTGTCACCGGGATATTACAAAAATCCAGCGGTGACGGATGCGCTGGTTGATGCTCAAGGCTGGTTGCACACGGGGGATTTGGGCAGATTCACCGCCGCCGGACTGCTGCAAATCACAGGCGTTAAAAAGGCGCTGTTCAAGCTCTCTACGGGCAAATATATTGCGCCTCAGCCGATCGAAGCGCGTTTGGCAGAGTCGCTGCTGGTGGAGCGGGCGATCGTGGTTGGCGCTGAGCGTAAGCATTGTGCAGCGCTGATTATGCCAAACTGGGCGGCTTTGCGCGATCGTGCCCAAGCATTATCTTTGCCGCTTACTGACGAGGCTCTCTGCCAGCATCCCTGCATTCTGATGCTGTATCAGGCGATCGTGGATGCGGCGAACTGCCATTTGCCCTATTGGACGATCGTGAAGCAGTTTCGGCTGATTCAATCTCTTCCTGCTGATGGCGATCGCGCCAGCCTGACGAGCGAACTGGCTCCAGAAATAGAGGCTTTGTATCAGGTGAAAGCCTTACCCGCAGCCGATCGGCATATCCAGGAGAGTTGTCCAATTCCTGCGGCTGCCTGTTCTAGCTTTGCTCAGTCGCTCAATCCTCGATTTACCGCATAGGAGGAAATCCACTTATGTTTAGACCTTTTCAGACCGTCGCCGTGTTGGGTGCTGGAGTTATGGGCAGCCAAATCGCGGCGCATTTGGCAAACGCGGGTTTGACCGTGCATCTGCTGGATCTGCCAGCAGCGGGGGCTAAGAACGATCGCGTCGAGGCGCTGTTCAAAAAAGCGCTGAAGCTGGCACCGCCCATTTGTTTTACTGAAAAAATAGCGCAACGAATCATTCTCGGCAACTTTGAGGAACACTTTGATCGTCTGAGCGGAGTGGATTGGGTGATTGAGGCAGTGATTGAAGATCTCCAGACCAAGCAAGCGCTGATGGAACGGCTAGAAGCTGTGATTCGTCCCACAGCGATTATCTCTAGCAATACCAGCGGCTTGTCGATCGCCGCGATCGTTCAGGGTCGTTCACTGTCATTTCGGCAGCGCTTTCTAGGTACGCACTTTTTCAATCCACCCCGCTATCTGAAGCTGCTAGAAATCATTCCGACTGCTGAAACTGATCCAGCGGTTCAACAGCGGATTGAATGGTTTGCCGAACTGCATCTGGGCAAAGGGATCGTGCGCGCCAAAGACACCCCCAACTTTATCGCCAATCGGATC
>JBBSFA010000404.1:0-4288 GCA_038239185.1 Elainellales cyanobacterium
CACTTTATCTAGGATGATCGAGGTGCGGGTAAATTTTTATCGCAATTTTGTCAAGTTTACCCCCTTAAAAGCTGCTTGACTGTTCCCACTAGCTCGGTCGGTTGAAACGGCTTGGCAATGTAAGCATCTGCGCCTTGCTTCATACCCCAGTAGCGATCGAACTCCTCGCCCTTAGAAGAACACATCACGACCGGAACATCTTGTGTTTTGGGATCGGCTTTGAGGCGGCGGCAGACTTCATAGCCGTTCATGCGGGGCATAACTATATCTAAAACGATTAAATCGGGGCGCTGCCCTTGAATTTTTTCTAAGGCTTCAACGCCATCGCCAGCTACCGAAACGCTTAGCCCACTTCCTTTTAACAGATCTGTAATCATCTCTCGCTGAGACAAGCTATCTTCTACAACTAACACTGTGCTCATAACCTTCTCACCTGCTCAAAACGGATAGGGCGGCTTGAAACTGTCGATCAGTAAGCTGGCGATCGCTAGAATCTGCATTCTAGAGTCAAGAGTACCCTCGATCTCCAAAGAATTACTATCTGCAAGTTATCCGTAAGAGCGCGGTTGCCTCATGGGAAAGACTGGTGGAAGAGACTTAGTTTTAGCTTAACTTCCGATTTCTAGCTCATCTTGCAGCGCATCTGCCAATAACTTTTCTGGCAGGGGGCGGTTGGGTTGCCCCAGTCCCACGTACTTCTCCACTAGCATCCGCAGCTCTGATTCATCAAAGGGTTTCGTCAGATAGTCTGTAGCACCTACCATACGGGCGCGGACACGATCGACAAATCCATCTTTGCCCGTCAGCATCACGATCGGCGTATCGCGGAAGCGGGTGGAGCGCCGCAGCATGGCACACAGCTCATAGCCGTCTAGCTCTGGCATGGCAATGTCGCACAAGATTAAGTCAGGCTTGAGCTGAAACACTAAGCTCAGCGCATTGAGGGGATTGCCGATCGAACTTGCCTCATAGCCGTGCTGCCTCAAGATCTGTTCGATCACTTCCCGCACCGTGGCGCTATCTTCAATGCAAATCACGCGGGGCACTTGATGCTGATGCAGCAAATCCAGCCCCCATTTCTGGGCGATCGACTCTGCAACGGTCGGACTCATGAGATGGACAATGCCCTCTTTGACATAGGGATACACTGCCCGTGCCACAGTGAGCAAGTCCCGATTCAGATAGCGGGCGATTTGCCGCAGCGAGGTTTTGCCATCTGCCCAGCGCTCCAGGATCTTGAAGGTCGATTCCGCGATCGTCTGGCGCAGATGTTCGGCATCGGCGATCGCGGGACATTGGTCGGGCGATTGAATGTGCGGATGAAACTGCTTCCACTCCTGCACCTGCTTCATGATCTGAGCCACTAGCGGCGCGGTTTCTAGCGTAGTCAACTGGGGCGCTAGCGCTGACCCTAGCTCAAAGACAAACGATCCTTGGTGCAAACTCAGCAGATCAAACAGCGTCTCATTTACCATGCTCTGGATCATTTCGCGCCCCTGAGCTGGGGTGAGAATTCGCTCTTCGAGCAATGCCCAGAGGTAGCCATACTCCGGCGCGTTGAAGGGGGCGATCGCGGAAGCGCTGGTTTGATCCAAGATTTTGTCTACTTTGTAGCGCCAGAGATGATCTCGCAGGCGCGAGAGGGTGCTGCTGCTATCGCCTGCATAAATAATTTGTCCGTTGAAGAAGAAAACGAACCAGGATTGCGCGGCAGCAGGTTTGACCCGACTGCGCGCTGAGCCGATCGCATCTGTGATGCCGTGCATCGAGATTCCGCTGAGGGGAGCGCCATAAGACTCTACAAATAGCTCACCCGTTCGCTGCCCCAATTCAATCAGCCGTAGAATGCTACGAATGTCAATCTCGCTCAGCTTGCCCTGCATGGCGCTTCTCTGTTCTCCCAAATAAAAGCACGCTTCATTCAGCTTTCCCCTGGACTGACCTTCTGCACCAGCGCCGCCGCTTGACAAGACAGGCTGTTGCTCAACAAGACAGGCTGTTGCTCAACAAGATAGGTCGATCGAATCTTATCTAAACTATAGCGCTGTCCCTAATTGGTAGAAGCTTTTCACCGTTGCGCTAATCTTGGATTACGCTTGTGTAAGTAACTTGTGTAAGCAAAGAGATTCCAGGGAACTCTGGGGTTAAGTTAGGCAAATACTCAATTTTTCATTTTCAATCAGCAGCATTTTTAATAATCGGCATTTTTCAACTGAAGCGTATCTGTATCCTTTATCATTGGCGAGCAAGAAAGTTATTCTCCTGCAACGGTACGAAATTTGCAATGGTACAAATTTGCGGCAGTATAGACTTGCAGCGATATTAGGTGATAGACCAGAGAGAAAACTGGGATAGCCCATCAGCGAAGCATTTTTGTGGCTCAAGCGTAGACAAAGAGGGAAATTGTCAGTGCTGTATCTCGCGGAAGTTCAAAGAAATCGAAGAGGCGTAATGGGGGGCGGCAAGCCTGAGTTTAAGCTGCTTGCCTGCCAGCGCACCGAACAAAGTTGGAGCGCTGTCCCTGGCGAAGAAGTGATCCCAGCGCCTGACGATGCAAATAACTACGCCAGCGGCATGTTAGTTATGGTGGAGCTGTCTGCCAGCAAGCAGGTGCAGCGCCACAGCGAGGCAGGTCGGCAGCTTGTGAGCCTACTCCAGGGGTTCTCGCGGCTGCAAGAAAAGGCGAAAACTCAGGAAGCCGAAATCGATCAGTGGAAGGAATCGCTGACCTACCAGAGCCAGGAACTGAATCGGCGGGAGCTGGAAATGGAAGCTCGGCAGGAAGAGCTTCAGCAAATGGAGTCACAATTTGCCCAGTTTGACAGCCAGCGGCAGGAAATTGAGGTCGCCCGTGCAGAAGCGGAGCGACTACGAGAGGAGTTTGAGCGCAAAACGGAAGAACTTCAGGGCGCTTGGGCGCAGTTGCGCGGCGAAGCCAACCGCTTTGAGGAGCGCCAAACAGAGCAGTCTGGCGGCTTAGATGCGGAGCAGGCGCAACAGCTCTCTAGCCTGATCGATCGCCTCACGGCTGCCACAACGGACGGCGATTTTAACAATCAGATCAGTGCCACGTTTGACCTAGTGAACCAACAGCAGTCTCTGCTAGATTCGCACTGGCAATCGTTGCAGGAGTATCAAAATTCTGCCCAGCACCTTCAGGGCGAAGTGGATTGGCAAACGCAAGAGTTGCGCGATCGCTGGTATGCTTGGCATCAAGCCCAAGCTGGATTGGCGCAAGCCCAAGCCGATCTGAAAGCTCAGCAGGCTGTGTTGGCTGTGCATCGGGAACAGGTCAAAGCTTTATCCAATCGCCTCCAGGCCCAGGAAGCCTTGCAGCAGCAGCTCGCGCAGCTAGGCGGCACTTCCAGCCGGGTCGATTTGGAAGCGCTGGAGAATTTGTCGATCGAAGCATTGCAGAATGTAGCAACCGAGCTGGAAAAAGATCTGGAAAAGCTCTCTCGGTTTGTCAGCAGCCAGGAAGAAGAGCTATCGCTGCAACAAGAGGATATCGATGCCCTGCAAAATCAGGTTCCGCAGGCAAGCGAGTACGATCGCCTGCGTCTGGAAACGGAGCTTGCGGATGAAAAAGACCGCTACCAGATGTTGAATGAAACGCTGGTTGGGCAGCGGCGCAACCTGCAAGAGCGAGAAACGGTGCTGAAGCAGCATCAGGCGGTGCTGGCTAGACGGCAAGGCTACCCGGTTAATGTTGAAAATCGATCGATGGGGCTGGAGCCAATTCTGCTGCAACTCAACCAATTGCAGCAGCAGCAGCAGCAAGAGGTCAAAGCTCTGGAGGCGAAGATTGGGCAACTGCAAGCGGCGGTAGCTGAGGCTGAGGCGCAGGTTGGGCAACAGACGGCTGAGCAAGAGTCCAGACGGGAAGAGCTGAAGCAGACCGAGCAGCAGCTTCAGAGCCAGATGGTGACAGTGGCTCAGCTCTGGGGCAAGGTCAACCACCAGCAAGAGACGCTTCAGCCGCTTCAGGATAGCTTGACGGCGGTGCGCCAGCAGCTAGAGGCGATCGCAGGGATGCTAAACCTAGGGGAAGCGGGTGCTCAGGCTGAGACGGTGAATCAGATTCGGGAGTTGGTGCAGCAGTTGACAGGGAGTTGATCGCTCGTCAATTCGATCGTGCATTGATTTACCTAGATGTGGGATGATTAAGGGCTGAGAGTGATGCAGAATAGTACTTTATAGTGCTTTCACATGGCCCTTTAATCCCCTTAAATCCCATCGTTCTATGCAAACTTACCACTACGTTTTGGCTAGCCAGCAATACCTTTTA
>JBBSFA010000405.1:0-4270 GCA_038239185.1 Elainellales cyanobacterium
ATATAGCACAGCAGAGGCATGGCGATCGTCATGCCTTTTTTTGGGCTGGCTCAACTCCAAAAAAGTGCTTCAGTACGCTTGTGCAGTTGCGATTTTTATTTTATGCTTTGCAACACTGGTGTTTTCACTGAATTAACCCAAGCATCAGTAGTCAGGCTTAAGGTGAGGCGCTGATTAGGGAAGTTCCAGCAACCCTAACCAGCTAGCCCAAACTCTGATCGTGGCAGAAGTATAGGCTGATCGATTAAAACATCGATCGCCTCGCTAATGCAAAACCGTGGTTTAGGCAACCACGCCTTAAGCTTTTCTTCACTCCAAAACAACGCATTAGCGAGGACACAACGATGACTTCAGAGTTCAGTGAACTGCTGCCCGTTTCGCCTGCCGAAAAAGCGCAGGTGTGGATTATCGGCGATCGCGATCAGGTGTTGCATTTGATCAACGAGTTCTACGTCAAACGAATTGCGACCGATCGCATCCAGTTCACGCCGATCGTCCCAGCTCCGTTTGCAGATGGCAAATATATGAGCGTGCTGGTGCGGTAGACCTGAAAACCGCGCAGGGTAATAGATCCCCGGCTTTTTCGGAAAAAGCCGGGGATCTGCGATCGCCAAGCTTTTATGCTCATGTATTTAGCCCCGCGATCGCATCACGATTCATCCAGCATAATTTATTTGGCTGGAAAGCTTGTTGCTAAACTGGATGCAGCCCCCTGACTTGAATTGTCCGATCGCCCCATGAAAATCCTGATCCTGGAATCGAATCCTAGAAAAGACCTGGACTTAAACAAAGAAATCCGCGACCTGGAAGGCGTGGTGAAGCGATCGCGGAATCGGGATCAGTTTGAGGTCAAAATTGGGTTGGCGGTGGGTCGAGACGATTTGCAAGAATTGCTGCTGGACTATGAGCCGCAGATCGTCCATTTTTGTGGACATGGGGCAGGTGAACAGGGCTTGGTGATGCAAACGGCGGCGGGTCAGGAGCAGCTAGTTCCGACTGGGGCGCTTTCTAGTTTATTTGAGCTATTTGCCGATCGCGTCGAGTGTATTTTGCTGAACGCTTGCTATTCGGAAGTGCAGGCAAATGCGATCGTGAGTCACATCAACTATGTGGTGGGCATGAGTCAGGCGATTCGCGATGATGCGGCGATCGCGTTTGCGACTGGGTTTTACAGAGCTTTGGGATATGGGCGATCGATCGAGCAAGCCTATAAGTTTGGCTGCAATGCGATTCAGCTTTCGCTGGCTGGCAATGCGTCTGGTTCTGTGTCGCGATCGACTGTTTCGGAGGAGCAGCGCCAGTTTAAGGTGGTGGATGCAGTCGAAAAAACGGCGATTCCAGAATATCTGAAGCCGATTCTTAAAATTAAACCGACTTTGGCTAGCGGAACTGAATCGATTTCAGTTGCCACAGAAACCGAAATTCAGGTGGATGTGGATAAAGCGCTGGAACAGGAAGCGGCTTTGAAGCAGTATCGCGATCGCGTTCGGGAGTATTTGAGCGATCGGAAGCTGAGCAGCTTTGAGAAAATTCGGCTGGAGCAGCTTAGGAGAAACATTGGGCTGTTGCCGGAGGAAGCTGAGCAGGTTTTAGCGGAAGAGTGGGAGCCAATCCGGCGATCGCAGGAAGAGTATGAGGAGATGTTGATTGAACTGATTGGGGAAGGCTACTATCCATTTGATTCAGAGATTAGCCAGGAGCTAGCAACGCTCTGCCAAGAGCTAGAGCTGCCGGAGGATGAAGTCAAAACTATTTCCAAACCGATTCTGGCTGCTGCTGAGGAGGACTATCAGGACAGGCTGAGGCAAGGTGTAATCAGCGATCGCTCTGGGCAGATAAACCACTTTATCGAAAACTTGGGCAGTGTAGTGCTGGAGATGATTGCCATTCCGGGCGGCACGTTCCTCATGGGTTCCCCGGAAAATGAACTGGAGCGAATGGATAGAGAATCACCGCAGCATCGCGTTACAGTTCCGCCTTTCTTTATGGGCAAAGTGACCGTGACACAAGCCCAGTGGAAAGTGGTTGCTTCGTTTCCTAAAGTAAATTCCGATCTGGACTCTGATCCTTCTGGATTCAAAGGGAGCGATCGCCCTGTAGAAAAAGTCTCTTGGCATCATGCGATCGAATTTTGCGATCGCATCTCTCAAAAAACCGGAAAATCTTACCGTTTGCCCAGTGAGGCGGAATGGGAATATGCTTGCCGTGCTGGTACAACTACGCCGTTCCATTTTGGCGAAACAATTTCCACTGATTTAGCGAACTACAATGGCAACTACGTTTATGGTTCTGGCGTAAAAGGACAGTATCGAGAAGAAACGATCGCAGTGGGTAGTTTTCCACCGAATGCGTTTGGACTCTATGACATGCATGGAAATGTCTTGGAGTGGTGTAGCGATCGCTGGCATGAAAACTATGAAGGTGCGCCGATCGATGGGAGTGCTTGGACGGACGGAAATAGTGCATCCCGGCTGCTGCGCGGCGGTTCGTGGGACTTCAGTCCCTGGTACTGCCGTTCTGCCTATCGTGACAGGTTCGTACCGGACGACAGGGACCTCAACATCGGTTTTCGGGTTGTTTGCCTTGCTGCGTGGACTTGATTTTGCGCTTTGCCCTTCTTGCGCTTTTGCCCTTTGCCCCTAGCGCGAAACGCTCAAAATTTTCTGAGATTTAGAGCTATCAACATCCCCGCTAGATGCTGGACATAGAACCCCAAATTCTCAAGAATCCGGGGTTCTGGCATCCGATGACAAGCCTCACATCCAGCGAAAAGCTTCAGTTTTCTCGGTGTAGTGAATCGGCAGGACAGACTCCACGTTTTCCGGCGGATTAGGCACAATGTAGTAAGTCACCAGCTTGCCGTTGGGCGGCGCTTTGTCAGCAGCCTCCATGCCTGCCTCCATTGCGGGTCTAACTTCGGAGATAGGACCGCGAATCGCCACCACATGTTCACCACTTTCGGCAATATCGTAGTAGACGATCGTCACCCGTCCGGCTTTCACCATCGCATCAGCGGCAGCCAGCACCGACGGAAATCCTAATGTCTCGATCACTCCAACTGCCTCTGGCATGGGAATTCCTTAAATAGTGAGACTTTTGCTGAAACCCTACAAAGTCAGCGACTGCGGATTCGTTTCAATCAGCTTCGCCAGATCCTTGAGGAAAGCGGCAGCATCCGCACCGTAGATGACCCGGTGATCGCAAGTCAAATTCACCTGCATTTGGCTACGAACGCCGATCATCCCATTCGCATCTGCGACCACCTGCGGACGAGAAGCCCCGATCGCCAAAATTGCGCCCTGTCCCGGCGGCAGAATGGCATCAAAGCGATCGACCCCAAACATACCCAGATTCGAGATCGTAAAACCGCCGCTGCTGTATTCTTCCGGCTGAAGCTGTTTGCTGCGGGCGCGATCGACCAAATCTTTCCAGCTCCGCGACAGCGAATACAGATCAGTCTGGTCAGCATTTTGCAGCACAGGCGTAATCAGACCGCCCCCTTCCATAGCGACGGCGATCGCCACGTTGATTGAGCTGCGGTAGTTGATTCCCTGTTCTGTGTAGAAGGCATTCAGCAGCGGATGCTTTTGCAGGGTGACGGCGATCGCTTTTGCCAGCAAAGCCGTCATCGTCACGCCTTTAGACTTGACTTGCTTGTAGAGCTTGTCGAGTTCGTCGGTGGTGATGGTGTAACCCACGCGGAAGACGGGTGTCTGAAGGCTGCTCATCATATTTCGCACCACGGCATTTTGCAGCGTGTTCAGCGCGACCACTTGACCGGGTTGAGCGGGGGCAGCAGGCGCTTTGGGCGCGGGGGCAGCAGCGGGTGCAGAGACAGCAGGCGTGAAAGCTGCCGGAGCGATCGCCGGGGCAGCGCTCTTGCCAGCGGCAGATTCTACATCTTCTGCCACAATCCGCCCATGCGGTCCACTGCCTTTGAGGCTGCTAATGTCTACCTTCAGATCTTTAGCAAGCTTGCGGGCGCGGGGTGATGCGACCGTGCGACCACTGCCGTTCTGAGTTGCAGCAGCTTCGATCGGCGCGGGGGCAGCGGCAGCGGCGGCAACCTGAGCCGGAGCGGCAGCGGCAGCAGCAGGTACAGCGGCGGCTCCAGCCTTTGCGCCTTGCTGTTTTGCTTGTTCGATTTCGGCTTCCGTTTCGGCAACTAGGGCGATCGCCTCTCCGACCGGGGCAGCTTCACCCGCAGGCACAATAATTGTGGCAAGGTAGCCTTCATAGAAGGACTCCACATCCATGTCTGCCTTGTCTG
>JBBSFA010000406.1:0-4268 GCA_038239185.1 Elainellales cyanobacterium
CGATCGCCTGCCCGGAATGTTGCTCAGCGCTTTGTTTGGCTATACGCAGCGGCTCTACCAGGTGCAGGCGATCGCCTATATCCTGTTTTTAGGGACGATCGGCGCGATCTATTTCCAGAGCCTATCGGGTAAGGTTTTCTTCGGGAAACCGAGAATTCGCAGCCAAGGCTATCAAGCCTCAGTCAAGCGCCATCAATAGCTTGCAGACAGGCGCCTGCGTTTGAAATTGACCCCGCTCCCGGATTGAGATGGCTTGAAGCTGTACTCTAGGTTAGGGAGCGGTTGCTTATGTTTGTGCGATCGCCTCGCCAACTGCCCAATCTGCAAGCCTGACCTTCAACCTGCTCGATGATTCAGCCGCCTCTCCCGACTTCCTCTCCGCGTCGCCGCTCACAGCGTAGCTGGCGATTGTTTTCCGGACTGCGCGTTCGTCTTAGCATTTGGCGCAATCACAAGAACTTCAGCGGCATTAACCTGCGACGGGTCGATCTGAGTCGGGCAGACCTGTTTGGGACTTTGCTGCTCTGGGTCAACTTTGTTTGGTCGATTTTGCTTTGGTCTACCCTGACTGAATCTGGAGCCTTGGGCATTGTGCTGGTCTGGGCAAACCTGATCTGGACGATTATGGTTTGGATCAATCTGCGGGAGTCAAGCCTTCGCTACTCTGACCTGCGAAGTAACTTGCTGCGGAACATTATCCTGCTGGGCATTGGGTTGATCTGGGCGATCTTGATCTGGGCGATCGTCGTCGGCAAAAGCAACAACACCAGCGTCTTTCTGCTCTGGGTCAATCCCAATATTTTATTCATTATGTGGGCGGTGCTCAGCCGCGTTGATTTGAGCGATGCCAATCTCAGCCACACCGATCTCAGCTACGCCAATCTCAGCCGTGTAGACTTACGAGATGCCAATCTTGCCAATGCCAATCTGCGCGACTGTAATCTCCGCGAAGCAGTGCTCCGGGGTGCTGACCTCAGCTATACTGACCTGCGAGGGGCTAACCTGCGTGATACCGACCTGCGCGAAGCAGTGCTCCGGGGCGCTGACCTGAGCGAGGTAGATTTGAGCAATGTCAACCTCAGCGGCGCTGACTTACGGGATGCCATTCTGCCAAAAGTCAATCTCAGTGCCGCTGACCTGAGCTGGGCAAATCTCAGCCGCGCCAACCTGACCGATGCAACTTTGAGCTGGGCAAATCTCAGCAGTACCAATCTTACAGGCACCGTTCTGAGCAACACTGATTTGGATGGAGCGGATTTTCGCGAAGCTTTGCTCAGCGGGGTGAATGTCAGTCAGGTGGATCTGAGCGTGGTTTTGGTTAAAGGCGCAAAGTTTTCGGGCAATACCGGGCTGAGCCAAGCCGATCGCATCAACCTCAAAGCGAGAGGGGCAATCCTGGATGATTTTCCGGGTTCAATGATTCGATCGCGGTAAAATTTGTAATCCCGATAGGATTGACGATCGCGGGAATACTGAGCCATAGTGCAGTAAGCCAGTGCAATAAGCCGTAGCGCTTAGATCCATGCGGAGAGTATAACGATGGCATACGCAATAAAAACTGTCTTAGATACCTGGTTTAAGCTCAGCCCAGCGCAAGGTTCTGCTTTGCCAGATGACCAAAAGCAATTCATTAATTCAGGCATGACGTTGCCGATCTCAGGCTTTGAGATAGTGGGCGCGGATCATATAAAACTGACTTTAGGCGTTGATAGACAGGGCAAACAGCTATTTTTCAAAGGAAAAAATACCTGGTATGTTTATCGCCTAGCGGTACAAATTCTCAGAGATGGGCAGGTTGCCGAGCCAAGCTCACCTGCGGCAAAGCCTGTATATACCATGAAGACAGTCCTGGATACCTGGTTCAAATCCAATGCAGGACAAGGATCGGCTTTGCCTGCGGATCAAAAACAATTGGTTGGGGCGAATACAGTTTTACCCCTAGAGAGCTATAAACTGGTTGAGAACGATCATATCAAGCTGACATTGGGGCTGGACAACCAGGGGAAGCAGGTTTTCTTCAAGGGAAAAAACACCTGGTATGTTTATCGTCCAGCGGTGCAAGTGTTCAAAGATGGCAAAGTGGTGAATCTCGCTCCGGTTCTTCCGCCTGAAACGAATCCCTTTGGTGCGGGTAAAGCGATCAACTCGAAAGGCTTACGGTTGCTCAAAAATTTTGAGGGACTGCGGCTGGATGCCTATGTGGATGCGGTTGGCGTTTGGACGATCGGCTATGGCACTACAGGCGGCGTTTTCCCCGGAATGCACATCACAGAAGCCGGAGCGGAAGCATTTTTGAGGCGCGATCTCCGTAGATTTGAAGCAGCCGTTGACAATCTGGTGCAAGTTTCTCTGAACAGCGATCAGTTCTCAGCGCTGGTGAGTTTTGTCTACAATGTCGGGGAGACTGCACTGGCAAACTCAACCCTGCTGGGGTTGCTCAATCAGGGAGATTTCCAGGGCGCTGCCGATCAACTTCTGCGCTGGAACAGAGGCGATAATGGGGAGCTGCCAGGTCTGACTCGCCGCCGCAACGCTGAACGATCGCTGTTCTTAGGGAAAGATTACACTGCCTTTCTCTAGGGCTTCGTCTCAAACGTTCAAATGCTCATATATTGCTCCACTTCCCAGGCGGTTACCTCAGCGCTATAAGCCTTCCACTCTTGTGCCTTGAAATCCAAATAGGTCTTAGCTGCCTGCTGTCCCAAGGTGGCAAGTAACAGCTCATCTTGTTCCAAATAGCGTAAAGCTTCCAGCAGGCTAGTCGGCAAGGTCTTCAGATCGCTGAATTCCGAGCCGCGCACGAACATATTTTCGTCAATGCGATCGCCCACCTGCACCTGTTGCTCAACGCCTTCCAGTCCCGCTGCCAGCAATCCTGCCTGCGCCAGATACAGTGTTGCCGACCCATCCAACAAGCGGCATTCAAATCGCCCTTTGTCGGGAATTCGCAACATGTGCGTCCGGTTATTGCCGCCATACGAAAGATAGCGTGGACTCCAAGTACTGCCGGAGCTAGTCATCGTTGCCCCAATCCGCCGATAGGAATTGATCGTGGGGGCACAAAGCGCCGCCAATCCCTGCGCGTGGTTCAAAACGCCACCCAGAAATTCATAGCCCAGACTGGATAGCCCCATCTCATTCGCTTCATCCAGAAAAGCATTGCTGCCGTTCCGCCAAAGGCTGACATGGACATGTGCGCCATTGCCCGTCAGGTGGCTAAATGGCTTTGGCATGAAAGTGGCAGTCAAACCTCGCTGTTCTGCCAGCGTTTTCACCATGTATTTGAAAAAGACGTGGCGATCGGCAGTGGTCAAGGCATCGCTGTATGTCCAGTTCAGCTCAAATTGCCCGTTGGCATCTTCATGATCGCACTGGTAAGGTTCCCAGCCGAGCTGCTCCATATAGCGGACGATCGTGGAGATGAAGTCGAATTGCCGCATCAGGTTGAGTTGGTCGTAGCAAGGGCGCGCGGCTGTATCGAGTCGATCGGCGACTTGAAACCCCTGTTCGGTTTTTTTGAGCAGGAAGAACTCTGCTTCTACGCCTGTTTTGAGGCTGTAGCCTAACTCAGCGCATTGCTGCAAAACTTGCTTAAAAATGACTCTGGGGGCAGCGGCAAACGGTTCGCCGTTCATATAGACATCGCTAGCGACCCAGCCGACGTTGGTTTGCCAAGGTAAGACAATCAGCGAACTGGGATCGGGAATAGCGGCAATATCGGGTGCATCTGGGCTTAATCCCAAATTGGAAGCAAACGGGGCAAAAAATGCGCCTTCGGTTTCAACAGCGGCTATTTTACTCGCCGGAACGAGCTTAGCGCGGGTGCCGCCCAGCAGGTCGGTGTAGGAAACTAAAAAAAACTCTAAGCCCAATTCTTTGGCTTGGGTGACCAAGCTTTTTGTTTGAGACAGCGTTCCAACCATAATGCAATCTCCGAGTTTGCTTCTCAGTAAAACAAGCCTGACCTAAGCAGGTTGTACGCCTCGATACCGAATTGGGAACTAACTTTGTCTAGATCTGTCTAGATCCCTATGAGGCTCCAGCCCCCTCAAAAAAAGCATAAAACCGCGTTTTGCAAATTGTGTAAGACGCGGTTTTATGTCAGGAGCGCTAGAGTCTTTGCAGGGCTGGTATCGTACAATTACCCTACTTCGGGTACAGTTCACCGCACTGTTGATTAGGTTAGAGCGCGGCACGATAGAAACATGCAGATAAAGCAAATTTCTAAGCGCCACTTGAACTTAAAAGGAAGTAATACCAATTTAATA
>JBBSFA010000407.1:0-4261 GCA_038239185.1 Elainellales cyanobacterium
ATTGGATAAATGCCTGCTGCTCTAGCGGACGGGCTGAGGTCAGCAGCACCTTGAGGGAGCCGTCGCGCAGCACCACTTTGACCGTGACCCCTCTCGGCTGGAGGCTGCGGTTGAGCCACCGGGCGATCGCCTCTGGATCACCTTGCTGGGCGAGGATTTTGAGCAAATCAGACTGCGTCATGAGGGGGGCGAGGCATTAACCCAAAAGCATTCTCTTCAGAATACTGGCTATAAACTAGAGAATACTGGCTATAAACTAGAGAATACTGGCTGTGCAGGTGAGATAAAAGGTGTCGAACAGTTGGCGGCGCGGATCACCCTACGGAACGACGTTGATCTGACCCTCGCAAAAAATCTTTCCTGCTGCCAACACCAGCGATCGCAACTGCACCTCTGAACCTAAATCAATCTCAAATCCTTGCAACAATGGCAGCGGTTCGCCGGGTTCCGACAGTCGATCGGGCGACAGCCGCTCCGGGCGATCGAACTGAAGCCGCGAACCCTGCACGACTCGAATGCCTGTCCGCAGCACAAACGGGATAGACGAGTCAGAGGGCTGCGCTGGGTGCAGATGAGTTTTGAGCAATAGGCGATCGGTTTCGAGCTGGATTTCGGGCGGATCTGCGTCCAAAGATGCTTCTGGAAGCTGCTGAATTTCCGTCTCTGTCAGCCCCGATCGCAGCAGCGGCAGCACCGCCTGGTTAAAGGCTTCTGATAGGTCAGGCAATCGCAGCGAGGCATTTAGATCTGCCTGCTGAAGCGTTGCCTTGCCCGACACGGGCACAACTGCCAGCAGCCTCAACGGTTTGCCTTTGATCACTTGCCCTAAATTGACGCGAATTTCCTGCGCCGTCAGCGCAATCTCACTGAGATGAAAGCCTTGATAAACCACTTGCGTTGCAGCGATCGCCACGCTCGAAATGTAGCCCGACAGAACTTGCCGATCGCCGCCCTGGATTTGAAATTCCAGCGTTTCAATCGACTCTACCTGCGATCGGAGCCAGAGCCGGATGGCGGGTGAAAGAACTTTGCTGATGAGCTGGCTGCCTCGCGGCGGCTCAGGCGAGTGCTCGGTCTGGGTGGGGCGATCGGACATTGGGGATGGAGAAAAACAGGGATTTCAGTTTATTTTAGGGCTTTCGTTGCTGTTCCTCATCGGCTATGGCTGAAATTGGCGGGTTCAAATTGGCATAAGATACTAATCACTAAAGGGTCGATCGCCCGAACCATACCCCTTTTCTATCGGCAATGCCAACCTCCACCCCCTCTAGTCCTTCCTTCCTCCAGGTCTTCCAAAGCCGCAAAATGGCGGCGCTGCTGCTGCTTGGCTTTGCGTCAGGTTTGCCGCTGCTGTTGACTAGCCGCACGCTGCAAGCCTGGATGACGGCAGAAGGGGTAGACCTGAAGTCGATCGGGCTGTTTAGTCTGGTGGCTCTCCCCTACTCGCTCAAGTTTCTCTGGTCGCCATTGCTCGATCGCTACATGCCTCCTTTCATGGGGCGGCGGCGCGGCTGGCTGGTGATTACCCAGGTGGCTTTGACTTTGGCGATCGCGGCAATGGCATTTCAGCGTCCGGCTCAAGCGCTCCAGCTTCTGGCGATTAATGCGCTGGCGATCGCGTTTTTCAGCGCCAGTCAGGATATTGCTTTTGATGCCTATCGAGTTGATGTGCTGCAAGAGCGAGAAATGGGCGCAGGGGCGGCTGTGGCAGTTTTGGGCTACCGGATTGCGCTGCTGGTGACAGGGTCGGCGGCTTTGATCCTGGCGGATCGGCTCTCCTGGCAGGTGGTGTATCTGCTGCTAGCGGCAATCATGGCTTTTAGCCTGATCTTTTCTTGGTGGGCACCGGAGCCGAAGCTAGACGATCGCCCTCCCGCTACGCTGTTTGAGGCAGTCTGGTTGCCCTTCCAGGAGTTTTTTCAGCGATCGGGGCTGGTGCGCGGCATTTTGATTTTGGTTTTCATTGTGCTGTATCGGCTGGGGGATGCGCTGATCAACAACATGGTGACTCCTTTCTTGCTGCAAGCGGGATTTACTCAGACGGATATTGGCGCGATTCAAGGCGGGATGGGATTGCTGGCAACGATCGTCGGCGTGTTGGCAGGGGGAGCGGCGCTGAGCCAGCTAGGGATCAATCGATCGCTGTGGATTTTTGGCGGACTTCAGGCAGTGAGCAACCTTGCCTATTTTTGGCTGGCGCAAGTCGGGCATAGCTATCCGGTGATGGTGATTGCGATCAACATCGAGAATTTCTGCTCTGGACTGGGCACGGCGGCATTTGTGGCGTTTTTGATGAGCCTGTGTAACGCCCGGTTTTCAGCCACTCAGTTTGCCCTGCTCTCTAGCCTGATGGCGGTCAGCCGCGATATCTTGGTGGCTCCGGCGGGCGGCATTGCTCAAGCGACAGGCTGGTCTGCGTTTTTCCTGCTGACTTTAGTGGCGGCTTTGCCAGGTCTGTTACTGCTGCCCTGGTTCGCCCCTTGGAATCCGCGTCCGCCGCTCATGCCGCGTCCCGGCTTGCCCGAAGACTAGACTTGCCCAAGCTGGCAAGATTGTCCGGATCGATCGCACCAACACCAGCAACCTGAACTGGCACAATAGAGGCGGCAGGATTTGAGCGAGGCAGCACCAATGGAAACACTGATTCAAAAAGCCCAAGAAAGCGTGGGATTGATGCTGGGGGAAGGCGTTGGCATGGGCATTTCGCTGGCGATCGCGCTGGCGATCTTACTGCTGACGCGCTATCTGGCGCGATCGGTGCGGCGGTTGGTCGGGCTGGCAGTCGGACGAACGGTTAGAAGTACTTCGCTGCAATCGCTGTTTGTCCAGACGAGCTACGTGAGCACCTACGTTGTGGGCGCTTTGATTGCCTCGACGCTGGTGTTTCCTAGCCTGCGCTTGGGCGACATTGTCGGCTTGCTGGGGCTTAGCTCAGTGGCGATCGGCTTTGCGTTTCAAGATATTTTCAAAAATTTCCTGGCGGGCATTCTGCTGCTGCTGCACGAACCGTTTCAGTTGGGCGACCAGATTCAGATTAGTGAGTTTGAAGGCACGGTCGAAAGCATTGCGGTTCGCTCCACTCAGATTCGCACCTATCAAGGTGAACGCATCGTGGTTCCCAACGCCACGATTTTTACGAGCGTGATTCAGGTCTTTACCGCCTTGCCGAAACGCCGCACGGATGTACCGCTCGGCGTAGATTACAAAACTGCTCTGCCCCAGGCAATGGAAATCCTCAAAAAGGCAGTCGTTGGGATTGAAGGAGTGCTCTCAGATCCGCCCCCTTTGGTCGATGTGGTGGGCTTTAGCGATAGCTCGATTCAGCTCATCATCCGCTACTGGACAAAACCGATGATGTCAGATGTGTTGCGGACGCAGACCCGCGCGATCGTGGCTCTAAAACAGGCGTGCGATCGCCACAACATCACCATCCCCTACCCCATCAGTACGCTGCATCTGCATAACCCAGGGCTGCTCAGCAATTTGGGAATCGAGAACCTGGCACTTAATCCCAGCGCAACGGGTCAAGACAAACCAGACGAAGCTGAATCTGCAACCGTTGCAACTGAAGCCGCGCAAATCTGAAGTTTCGCTGATCGATCGCTATGATCAATATGATTGTTAGAGTGCGATCGCCAGTTCTGTAGATAGTAAAGAATGTCGCAGCTAACCACCTACAAAGCCGAAGCCACCCTGCGATCGACAGCCAGACCTGCCGAACCCAGATGGTTTTGGGTTGCCTTAATCGGTGGCTCGATCGCCTTGCATCTGGTGGCAGTCGCGCTCATTCTGCCGTTCATCGGTCGGGCAACGATCAAATCGGACGCGATCGATGCTACGCCCGTCGATTTTGTTGAATTGCCGCCCAACGCAACTACGCTCAGCGCCCCCCCAGCACCGCCTCCAAGTGCGCCAGCCGAAAAAGCGGCTCCCACTGCTCCTACAGCCAGCCAGCCAGCTAGCCAAGCCACCCTTCCAAGCGGCATTAGCGCTGTGCCGACGTTGCCGCAGCCTGCGCGATCGCCCGTCCAAACTCCAGAGCCTGCTGCTCCATTGCCTAGCGCTCCTCCAGAGAACCAGTCGCCGCAGCCCTCAGAAACTCAGCCTTCAGCCACTCCAACGGCAACCTCGCTCGCCTCAGCCGCTCAGCCGTCGCTCACCGCCCCGCAGTCTCCGACGCTTCCATCTTTGCCGCAAACGCCGCAGTCTCCTACGCCGCAGCCTTCTCCTTCTGTGCCCCTGGTTTCCACCGTGCCGATCG
>JBBSFA010000408.1:0-4259 GCA_038239185.1 Elainellales cyanobacterium
CCCGTCTTAAGGTCGAAGAAGTTGGAACCTGTGTTAAAGTCTTCTGGTCTATTTTGACCGATGTCGGCAGGAGAAATTGTTTTATTACGGGGTCGGGGAATTGCTTTGCCGGGATACATATTTCTTACCTGCTTCAACGGGTCATAGAAAAGTGAACTATTACGACATACCGTATCAAAAACTACAATACGATAGTTTGTGAGCAGATTTAACTTTCTACAAACTTCTCAATCTACTGCGAATTAATTTCGTAGGTCTTGGAGTTGAAGCGATCGCCTCCTAACAGAAAAAGCGATCGCTCTTCTGATTCAGTTCTGAAACTACTGCCCTAGTCTAAAGCTTTTTCAGAGAGAGTAGAAACCTCTTTCACAAAATGAGCGTAGGTCGGCAGATCCTTAAGCGTGGCACCGCCGCTGAATTCGGTCTTGGATGCTTGACCTGTCTTGATCAGAAAATATTCTTCTACAATCTTGGCTTGTTTCTCCGGATCAAAGCTAGACATTCCCTTGCCAGCAGCTTTAAGTTTTCGCAGGTTAGAGACTCCTTTGTAGTCATATCCTGAACGTGTTCCATTCACTGCCAGTGCTTCTGGAATGTATTTTGCACCTCCATGCTCATACTGCCAGATGTGGGTCAGCTCATGGATGAGCGTTTCGTTCTTCAGACTACCCCATGAATTAATCGTATGGAAAGTAGTGAACGGTCTAGGAGTATTGAACCCTTTGATTTGTTGTGCCCAATCCACTGTTTTTGCGGCTTCATCGAGTCTGACGAGGCGATAGTTGATACTGTTACCGAAAACACTTTTCGCCAATTTGATTTCGCTAGGCGTAAGGGCACGAGTTTCAGGTTTAAGTATATCTGCGATCGTTTCTGCATCCTCTGGAATACCCAGTGTTTCGGCAAGATCAATGCCAACCTGACCGATCCACTTGCCAAATCCTTTGGTAGGGTTTTTCGCCAAGTCTTGCCCCAACCGCTTCAGGCGATCGGGGAACGCTTGCACTTGATAAACTCCTCGTTGCAGGATACCAGTAATTTTCTCGGTCACCACTTTTTCTGTAACGTCTGTACCCAGATGAATTCCGGTGCTGACCGCATTGCCCACGCCGCTAACTACGGTAGCACCCTGATCAGTCACCGCCTTCATTGCACCTCCCGCACTCGGATTTACTGTAGAAACGATCGCTCCAGTAATATTCCCAGTGGTATGGATTGCATCTCCAGTCACAGTTCCGGCTCCAGAAACGATCGTTCCAGTCACATTCCCAGCGATATGGGTTACATCTCCAGCCACAGTTCCAGCAGTTTGAATTCCATTTCCTGCAGCCTGACTGGCTGTGTTGAGGACATTACTACCCAGATCAACAGCCGTCCCAATTACATGTCCAGCAGCATCCATAAAATGACCCTGACTAATATCTGTAGCAGCTTGAGCCACTCCCTGAGCCGCCGCCGTAACGGTTTGAATTACTCCGTTGGTTGTATCTGTAATTGTTTGAAGAGTTCCATTGATGATATCCTGAGCAACATTCGTAGCTCCATTTGCTACGTCTTTGACTACATTCGTAGCTCCATTCGCTGCATCCTTGACTACATTCACGGCTCCGTTGCCAACGTCTCTGACTACATTCACGGCTCCATTTCCGAGATCCTTGGCTGCATCAACAGCCTGATCAACAATAGGGATATTAATACCGAACAACACAGGGCGCTCAAGCGTGGTAAGAGCTACCGTTTGGTTGATAAGAAGTGGTGCTGCTGTTGCTAGAGGTGCATCTAGAACTGGGGTCGTGAGGGTTGCCAGATGAATTGCTTTTGCTTGGTTCAGCAACCCTGCGCCAGTTTCAAAATCCTGTCCGGGCGCTTTTAGATCTGTAGCAGTTGTTTTTAGAATATCAATCACCTGTCGATATCCCAGCTTAGAATTAGCTTCCCACACTTGAGAAACTGCACCTGTCACTTCAGCCGTTGCGATCGAAGTTCCTTCTTCAGTTCCTTTGACGTTGGCTAACAGCGTTAGACCCTTGCCGTAGCTGGAATAGGTTGCTCGATCTAAACCATGAGCTGCTCCAACAGTGATAATGTTGTCAAATTCCTCTGATGCTTGACCAAGTGCAGACATTTCATTGCCTGTGTTGCCTGCCGCTGCCACAATCACCACATCATTTTGCTGAGCATACTCCAGCGCAACCCGCTCTTGTGGGGTAAGCTGTTGACGTGTACTAATGCTTCCATCTGAATTCAATTGAGTCAGATCAAAGCTAAGATTGACGACAGTATGAGAGTGCCCAGAAGCCTTTGCAGCATCAACAAACTCAACTAGCGATTCTGCCCATTTGCCAGAACCCACTGCTCGACCTAGCCATAGGGGTGCATTACCATCTTTAGTAGCGATCGCGTCCAGAACATGAGTACCGTGCTGGTCACCTGATACGACTAAGGGATTCGCATCATCATCAATGCGATCGCGTCCCAAGTCAAAAGGGGCATTGGTCAGATAGGGATCTTGAGCGCTAAATCCGGTGTCAATAATCCCAACTAAAGGCTGCTGTGCGGAGGAAAATCCCAAAGGTCTGGGTACAAATCCTCGATCACTCAGATGTGAATTGGTTGTCAGTAGACCATCTGGTTCCTGTTTCTCTGCTTGATTTTTCGAGTTGCCCACCAACTGCGCTTCAGTCATCTTGCCGATCAAACGATCGTGGTGAAGATTCGAGTGTTCATTAAAAAAAACTTTTTCGCTGTGAACTTGAATATAGCGATCGGCAGGAAAATTTTTATTTGAGTCTAGATCGGTTATGTTAATCTGTTGATTGGTAGAAACTGGAAGGTCTTTCTCGGATGTAAATGTAGTGTGTAAAACAGATCCAGAAAAAGGATGCCTCTGCTGATGGCTCAACAGATTAGAGCTAGGTAAGCCCAAACTTGAAAATGTGCTGGTGAGGGGAATGGAAGCTAGCCCGTTCGCGATTTCCAACTGATTTAAATTATCCGACATGATGGATTCGCCCTTACAACTATAGAGTTAGAAGCAACTGTGAGCCACTGTTGAAACTTGAGGTTAGTGAGTTCTTCTATTTCTCTATTGGTTCGGCTTTCCTTGTTTATTCAGATGCCTTGCTGCCGCGTTTCACGCTATTTGTCGTTGTAACATCGGGAAATGCTTGGCGTATGGTAACGATTCGTGTAAAAAAGGGCCATTTAATCTGAAACTCCTGATTTTGAAAGGGATTCAGATCATGAAGCGGCTTGTCAACTTGGGAGCAACAGATGGTTTTTGATAAGTTCTACTCACTAGCTTCGGCAGCATACTACAGCCCCTTGGACTACAACTGGACTCAAGTAGTACGAAAAACGAGCTATGGTTATTTGTGGTGTATGGGAAAAGGAGAAGAAAGGGCGTATCCTGCTGAATAAGCAAAAAAGATCAGACCAGGAATACACCATGAGTCAAGATAACCTGATTGCGTTTAAAACACCAGAAACATCTGAATCGTTCACAGATGCGCTCACAGCATTAGTCCGACCAGGGGCAAAGCAAATCATTGCACAAGCGGTGGAGGCAGAGCTAGCGGAGTTTCTGGGTCAATACCAAGACCTCAAAGATGAACAAGGACGCAGAGCGGTGGTACGCAATGGCTATCTGCCAGAGCGGACGGTCACCACCGGGGTAGGAGCCGTGCAGGTGCAGGTGCCAAAAGTGCGAGACCGCAGTAGACAAGGCATCAAATTCAACTCGGCCCTGCTGCCCTATTTGAAACGCTCGCTCAGCGTGGAGGAAGTGTTGCCGTGGCTGTATCTTAAAGGCGTTTCAACAGGGGATTTTGCCGAAGCGCTCAGTGCCTTGTTAGGGACGCAAGCGGCAGGCTTGTCCTCTAGCACGATTAGCCGTTTGAAATCGAAATGGATTGAAGAGCATCAAGACTGGCAGAAGCGATCGCTGCAAGCCAAGCGCTATGTGGATGTTTGGGCAGATGGGGTGTCTTTCAATCTGCGCAACGGCGAAGACGACCGTCAGTGCATCAGGAGTGCTGATTGGAGTCACCGATAGTGGAGACAAAGAATTGCTGGGCATAGAAGCCGGGTTCCGCGAGTCAGAGCTGACGTGGAAAACGCTGCTGTTGCGTCTGGTAGACTAGGGGCTGATGAGTGCCCCAGAGCTTGCCATTGGCGATGGGGCATTGGGCTTTTGGAAAGCTTTACCCCAGGTGTTTCCCTCGACCCGGGTTCAACGCTGTTGGGTGCATAAAACCGCC
>JBBSFA010000409.1:0-4257 GCA_038239185.1 Elainellales cyanobacterium
CGGTCTTAGCTTTTATGGCTTAGCTTTTACGGCTTAGCTTTTACGGATTTCTCGCGCCATGTTGCGGAAAGTGTCCATGCTGCTATCGGCACGACGGCGATCGCTTCCCAGCGCGGGTGCAGCAGACTGAGAAGACGATTGCGAGGTGCTCGGCAGTTTACCCTCTGCTTTCAGCTTTTCCAGGGCGATCGAAGAAAGGCTCCGCACCGAAGCATTGTCTACGCCGACTTTCTGTTTGGCAAACGTTCTACGAATCGATTTAACTGAGCGCATGTACTCCAGATTGCCGAAGGTCATGGCATCATCTGATTCCAGAAAATAGGCTTGTGTATCGGTGGAAGCCTTAACCCGCTTCTGTTTAACGGGTTTGGGTGCTTTGACCTGCTGTTCTGCTGGCTTCGCCTCTGAAACTTCAGCTTTGGGCTTTGAACTAAATACTTTACCGATGAATCCGAGCACTGCGATCTCCTGGGCATTTGAGCAGACTGATCACATTATGATAATAAGTGTGAAGTTTTATCAAGAGGCAAGGCTGCTTTTATAATCTCGCCAGAGGTGTATTGATGCCAACTATAAGATTTTAAAAAAATGATAAGGAATTGACCCGTTTAGCTGACCCACAGGTTAGGCTAGCCGACAAACCTGTATCGGTTACCTGTCGAGTCGAGTTAAACAAAAGTGCATAGCCTCTATAGTCCAGTTTCCCCCGCCCTCCAAAAAACCCTCGATCGAGTCGCAGCTCAGCAGGGCGATCGTAAAGATGAGGTCGTTCAGTTGCTCAGCGACGAACAACCCGCCAAAAGTCGCTTAGTTGAAAAGTCCTATGGTCAGTGCATGTGGTGGGAAGGCTGCTATTACTGCCAGGATGAATCTAAGCAGTGGCATCAGATTAAATGCTTTAGATAGCAGCCTCAGCCAATCGCACTTATGCCCGATCGCGAGTGGCGCACAGTAGCCCGAAGCGAATCAAGCCTGTTTGATAGCCACGCTGCATCAGTCCCAAAGACAAGGCGGCCTGAATCGTCGTCCAGCCCGATCGCAGCAGCCCGACTACTGCCATGGGGGTCAGTGCTGAGTCAATCACGATATTCCAGAAGGGTGCGACGGCGGGTGACCAGTCTGCCGATCGAATCTGTTGGAAGCCGGAATCCTGCGCGATCGTTTCATATTCGGGCAGCGAAATCACGTAGGGCAAGCAGTAGACCCGATAGATTTTCGCCAGATGCGCCTGCTCCTCGGCGGTCAGCAGCGGCGCTAAAGGCGCGATCGGGCGATGACACCAGGTGGCAAAGATGAACATGCCGCCCGGTTTGAGGACGCGATAGCATTCCTGCAAAAATTTCCGTTTGTCTGGCATGTGTTCGCCGCTTTCTAATGACCAGACCAAGTCAAAAGATTCGTCGGGGAAAGGCATTCGCAGCGCATCTGCGACTTCAAAGGTAGCGCGATCGCTCAGTCCTTTTTCTGCTGCTCTGGCGATCGCGCGGGTTGCCTGGACTGGGCTTAAGGTAATGCCTGTCACCGCCGCATTAAATTTTTCTGCCAGATAGAGCGAACTGCCGCCAATGCCGCAGCCTACATCTAGGATGCGATCGATTTTGCGATCGGTGTGGGCTACCCCAAGCTGCGCGTCTGCCCAGGACAGCAGTTCCTCGATCAGATCGATCTGTGCCTGCCGCCGCTCTTTGGGCTGATCGCCTGCTACCCCATAATAGCCATGGTGCATGTGTTCGCCCCAGATCTGTTCCCACAGACCCGAAGAGGCATCGTAAAACTGTTGGATTTGCTGCTGAAGGGTTGGCATAAAGAGAAAGAGTGTTAGGTGAATCAATCCGATCGCAGTCTGTATGCTGGTATTTGTGCGAATAGTTATGCGATCGGGAGAAGAAATCATGCAGTCTGAATGGATTAAAGAACCCGGTGTCGAAGATCCACCGCAGCGATCGCTTGCCTCCAAGCAAACGTTGGCGGGAGAGATCCAGCAAGGCTGGGGCTATGTACTGTTTGTTTGGAATTTGTCTAAGCGGATTCGGAGTTGGAAAAATCGAATTCGCTTTATTGTAGGGCTGATTTTGTGGAAACCCATTCTACCGGAAGACGAGTAGACCAAAAGCCTTGCTACGTGAGGCTTTTACTTTCACGGTTGGAAAAAATTTCGCGAATCCAATGCATTCGCGAAATTTTTTGCGCTCAAAACCAAACTTCAGCAGAAATTATGTACTTTTGATATGACACATTAAATCTGCTGTTATAGTTTGGTGTCTTAGGCAAGATTAGGCAGAAGCACCGTTGAAACTTTGGAGATGGCTCTGGAAGCTAGCTCGGTCAAGAGTTTCTCTTTCTTAAGATTCGTTCAAACGGGAAAATGCGATCGAAAACCTAAGGACAGTTTTCTGAGAATTTGTTAACATATGTAAATACTGCGTTTCGTAAACGTACCTTAAAAATGGTCTTTATTCTGATAATTGTCGTGGGGCTGATTGCCTTGGCGCTGCACCTCATGCAGGAAGCCGTAGAGAAGCGTGAGTTTTCGCTGATGCTAGCTGGTTTTCTGGTGTCCAGCACTGCCGCAGCGATGATGGCGGTTTATTTCTTGATGAGCCACTATGTAGGCTACATGACGGAAATGACCGAGCGGGTTTACATTTCTAGCGAAAATTATGATCCGATGGAGTGGGCAACCTTTAGCGATTCTCTGACTGAAAATGTGATCGACTCCGGTAAATTTGATCGCTAACCTCGCCAATTGCCAACTCTCAAATATCTGCAAAATTTAACATGCCAATTCTCTTCATGCCCCTGCTAACTCCGGTTGGCGGGGGCCGTTTTATCGCAAGGTTAGCTTATCGCAAGGTTAGCTTATCGCAAGGTTAGCTTATCGCAAGGTTAGCGCTGAACTTCGCGCAGCCGACGTTCCAGGAAGCGACGTTCGCTCTCGTTGGTGACTAGCGCCAGCGATCGAGTATAGCTCTGGGCAGCAGCGGCTGAGGCTCCGATGCGGCGCAGCAGATCAGCACGAGCAGCATGAAACAGATGATAGTCATCAAGTGCGGTGGCAAGTCCATCCAGCAGGGCAAGCGCCGCCTCAGATCCGGCTACCATGGCGATCGCCACCGCCCGATTCAACGACACGATCGGCGAGGGCTGCAACCGTTCGAGCACCTCATAGAGCTGAACAATTTGCGCCCAATCGGTGGCTTCTGCTCGCTCTGCCTGACAGTGGAGCGCGGCGATCGCTGCTTGGACTGCAAAGGCACCCGTCCCCCCTCGCAATGCTTCTTCAACCAACGGCAAAGCCTCAGCAATCTGCGGCTGGTTCCAGCGGCTACGATCCTGATCTTCGAGCAGCACCAGATCGCCTGCTGCATCCAGACGGGCATCGCGCCGCGAGTCGTGGAGCAACATCAATGCCACCAGTGCCGTCACCTCTGCGGGCGGTTGCGGGGTCATCAGTTTCCGCACAAGCTGCCCCAGCCGAATCGCTTCGGTGCAAAGATCGGCTCTCACTAGCGCCTCGCCCCGCGTTGCCGCATAGCCTTCGTTGAAGATCAGATAGATCACCGTCAGCACTGCCTCGACTCGATCGCTCAGATCGGTCGTGTCTGGGACTTTGTAAGGAATGCCTGCATCGCGAATTTTGCGCTTGGCGCGCACCAGCCGTTGCGCCATGGTTGCCGTGGGCACAAGGAAAGCCCGCGCAATCTCATCCGTTTCGAGTCCGCCTAGCATCCGCAAGGTCAAAGCGACTTGAGCCTCGATCGCCAGTGCCGGGTGACAGCAGGCAAAGATCAGCCGCAGGCGATCGTCTGGAATGTCGTCTGTCTCATATTGCGGCTCCTCGTGGGTCGGAATTAGCCCGGATGCGGCATACCATTCCAGCTTTTCGGTGAGTCGGGTTCGCCGTCGGAGCCGATCGATCGCTTTGTAGCGGGCGGTGCGAATAATCCAAGCGCGAGGCAGATCTGGGATGCCGCTAGCCTGCCACTGCTTTACGGCGGCTGCAAACGCCTCCTGTGCCGCCTCTTCTGCCAGATCGAAATCCCCCATCAGCCGGATCAAGATCGCGACAATTCGCCCCCATTCTGCTCGATAAACGGATGCAATCGTCTGGATAACCTCTGATTTTGCGTTTGAAACCATACGCTTTTATGGACAAATATCAGTTCAGATGTACTATTGTATCAGATGCCTTAAATTCGGTTAGGTTCTGTCTAAGAGGATGTTTGAAAAGTATCAAGCGTTCTGCATTCGCCCCCC
>JBBSFA010000410.1:0-4239 GCA_038239185.1 Elainellales cyanobacterium
AATGCAGAACGCTTGATACTTTTCAAACATTCTCTAAGAAATAGGAACTCTTTAAAAAAATCCTTTTCTAGCGGCTGGCTGAATGCGCGATATATTAATTATTAAGGAAAGAATGAGTATGCACTCAAAATTTGAATAAGAAATGTAAACAAAAGTCTCTTTCTTTCTATCAAATTGTGTCAGATGGGTGCTCAAGTGCCTATTTGACTGGGTTTTCTGATACAAACACTTGATGTAGCCCTTTCGTAGAGGAGTAGAAATTTGGCACTTTTCCTGCTTTCGGGCGCATTTCGTTAAGCCATCTTCGAGCGTTTTTGGTCTGAAGTGACCAAACGTTCCTCAAATGCTCTCCGAAGCTATCCGAACCTAGAAGCTATCCGAATCTAGATGATCGAAAGCTGGTCGGACAAATCAATTCATCACACGCCTTTTACCTCAGCGCCTTTCACTCAGAGCCTTTCATCAGGAGTTAAACCGCATGTTCACTCACGTCAAGCCCACGGTCAGACATATCGCACCCGATGACCTACAGGGACGATCGCTGATCAAGGTGGTCTATGTCGTGTTGGAGCCGCAGTACCAAAGTGCCCTGTCTGCGGCTGTTCGGTCGATCAACCAAACCAACCCCAACTTAGCGATTGAAATCAGCGGCTATTTGCTGGAAGAGTTGCGTAGCCCAGAAAACTACGAAGCCTTGAAGCAAGATGTCTCTGAGGCGAATATCTTCATTGCCTCCCTGATCTTTATTGAAGAGCTTGCCGAAAAAGTGGCGGCAGCAGTGGAACCGCATCGCGATCGCCTAGATGCTGTCGTGGTCTTCCCCTCCATGCCGCAGGTGATGCGGCTCAACAAGCTGGGCAGCTTCTCAATGGCGCAGCTTGGGCAATCCAAGAGTGCGATCGCGCAGTTCATGCGAAAGCGCAAAGAGCAGTCGGGCAGCAGCTTCCAGGACGCGATGCTGAAATTGCTCAACACCTTGCCCAAAGTGCTGAAGTATCTGCCGATCGACAAAGCCCAAGATGCCCGTAACTTCATGCTCAGCTTCCAGTATTGGCTGGGCGGCTCTGCTGAAAACCTGGAGAATTTCCTGCTGATGCTGGTTGATAAATACACCAGCGTCGAGCAAAACGCATCTTCGGTGAAATATCGCGATCCAGTCACCTATCCTGATTTGGGCATCTGGCATCCGCTCGCGCCGCACATGTTCGAGGATCTAAAAGAGTACTGGAACTGGCACAGCTTCCGTCAGGACATTTCGGCTGATCTGAAAGATCCCCTGGCTCCCACGGTGGGCTTGGTGCTGCAACGCACCCACTTAGTCACGGGCGACGACGCGCACTATGTGGCGATGGTGCAAGAGCTAGAGGTGATGGGCGCACGGGTGATTCCAGTGTTTGCCAGCGGTCTAGACTTCTCTAAACCAGTCGAGGCTTTCTTCTACGATCCGGTGGCTAAAGAGCCAACCACGATCGTCGATGTAGTCATCTCACTCACAGGCTTCGCGCTGGTCGGCGGTCCCGCTCGGCAGGATCACCCCAAAGCGATCGACTCCCTCAGGCGGCTAAATCGTCCCTATATGGTGGCATTGCCGCTGGTGTTCCAAACCACGGAAGAGTGGCAGGACAGCGATCTCGGCTTGCACCCAATCCAGGTAGCCCTGCAAATCGCCATTCCTGAGCTAGATGGCGCGATCGAGCCGATCATCGTTTCTGGTCGAGATGGAGCAACGGGCAAAGCGATCGCCCTGCAAGACCGGATTGAGGCAATTGCTCAGCGATCGATGAAGTGGGCAAATTTGCGCCGCAAGCCAAAGATCCACAAAAAAGTGGCGATCACGGTCTTCAGCTTCCCGCCGGACAAAGGCAACGTCGGCACAGCCGCCTACCTGGATGTGTTCGGGTCGATCTACGAGGCACTCAAGGTGCTGCGAAACAACGGCTACGATGTCCAGGATGTCCCCGATTCAGCCGAAGCGCTGATGCTGGCGGTAATCCACGATGCCCAAGCCCAATACAACAGCCCAGAGCTAAACATCGCCTATCGGATGTCTGTACCAGAGTACGAAGCGCTGACTCCCTACCACAAGCGGCTCGAAGAGTCTTGGGGCGAAGCGCCAGGTCATCTGAATACAGACGGGCAAAATCTGCTGATCTTCGGCAAGCACTTCGGCAACGTGTTTATCGGCATTCAGCCTACCTTCGGCTACGAAGGCGACCCGATGCGGCTGCTGTTCTCGCGATCGGCTAGCCCCCATCACGGCTTTGCCGCCTACTACACCTATCTAGAGCATGTTTGGCAAGCTGATGCCGTGCTGCACTTTGGCACGCACGGATCGCTGGAATTTATGCCCGGAAAGCAGATGGGCATGTCGGGCGAATGCTATCCCGATAGCCTGATCGGCATGATTCCTAACCTCTATTACTATGCGGCAAACAATCCCTCGGAAGCGACGATCGCCAAACGCCGCAGCTACGCCGAAACGATCAGCTACCTGACTCCACCTGCCGAAAATGCCGGACTGTACAAAGGTTTGAAGGAACTCAGCGAACTGATTGCCTCTTACCAGACTTTGAAAGAGGGCGGTCGCGCCACGCCGATCGTCAATGCGATTATCGAGAAGTGTCGTCAGGTCAACCTTGATAAAGATATCGTGCTGCCCGAAGCAGGAACTGAACTAGAAGCGACCGATCGCGATGCCCTAGTCGGCAAAGTCTACATTCGGCTGATGGAAATCGAATCGCGGCTGCTGCCCTGTGGTCTGCATGTGATTGGCAAACCGCCCACCTCCGAAGAAGCGATCGCCACTCTGGTTAATATTGCCGGACTCGATCGCACCGAGGAGAATATTCAGAGCTTGCAGCGGATTATTGCCAGCAGCTTGGATCGCGATATTGACGAGATTTATAAGAACAGCGATCGGGGAGTGCTGACAGATGTCCAACTCTTGTTTGACATCAATCAAGCTTGCCGCACTTCGGTCGCCGCGATGGTGCAGGAGCAAATCGACGCAGATGGTCGCGTCTCTAAAGTCACCAAGCTCAACTTCTTTAACATCGGCAAAAAAGAACCCTGGATCAGCGCCCTGCATGAGGCTGGCTATCCCAAAGTTGATCCAGAGCTAATCAAACCACTGTTTGAATATCTGGAGTTTTGCCTAAAGCAGATCACCGCAGATAACGAGCTGGGCGCGTTGATCAAAGCGCTGGAAGGCGAATATGTCCTGCCAGGGCCGGGCGGCGACCCGATCCGCAACCCGGATGTGCTGCCGACCGGAAAAAATATCCATGCGCTCGATCCGCAGTCAATTCCGACGACAGCGGCGGTTCAGGCGGCTCAAATCGTGGTCGATCGCCTGCTCAACCGTCAGCGCCAAGAAAACAACGGGCAGTATCCCGAAACGATCGCCTTCGTGCTCTGGGGCACGGACAACATCAAGACCTACGGCGAATCGCTGGCGCAGGTGATGCTGCTAGTCGGCGTGCGCCCGGTGGCAGATGCGTTGGGACGGGTGAACAAACTGGAGATGATTCCGCTGGAAGAATTGGGTCGTCCTCGCGTCGATGTGGTGGTCAGTTGCTCTGGAGTCTTCCGCGACCTGTTCATTAACCAGATGAATCTGCTCGATCGCGCCATCAAAATGGCAGCCGAAGCCGATGAGCCAGTGGAAATGAACTTCGTCCGCAAGCACGCGCTCAAGCAAGCCGAAGAGATGAATATCAATCTGCGTCAGGCTGCAACTCGCGTCTTCTCCAACGCCTCCGGCTCCTATGCAGCAAACGTGAATCTTGCCGTCGAAAACAGCACTTGGGAAACCGAGTCAGAGCTGCAAGATATGTATCTGGCGCGCAAGTCGTTCGCCTTCAACTCCGACAATCCTGGGATGATGGATCAGTCGCGCGAAGTGTTTGAATCGGCTTTGAAGACGGTTGAGGTGACCTTCCAAAATCTCGACTCCTCGGAGATCTCGCTGACAGACGTCTCGCACTACTTCGACTCCGATCCCACCAAGGTCGTCTCGAAGCTGCGAAACGACGGCAAAACGCCTGCCTCCTTCATCGCGGACACCACAACCGCCAACGCACAAGTCCGCACCCTCTCAGAAACCGTCCGCTTGGATGCGCGAACGAAGCTGCTCAACCCCAAATGGTACGAGGGCATGTTGTCTCACGGCTACGAAGGGGTACGGGAACTCTCGAAGCGGCTGGTGAACACGATGGGCTGGTCGGCAACGGCTGGAGC
>JBBSFA010000411.1:0-4232 GCA_038239185.1 Elainellales cyanobacterium
ATTCAAATGCGCCACCTGCCCGAACCACTAGAACGAGTCATGGGGATCGCTATGCTCAAGGATGCCCTCCACCCGCCTGCGGTCTATGCCTTTCTGGAAAACCTGAAGGCAATGCAGCGATCGGGCAAGCTGGAACTGGTTTAAAATCAGCAGTACCTTAAAATAGAAGAAAGTTAAGAAATATAAAAGCGACCGTGACAACCCAACTTTCTCCCGCATCCGCCAATTGGTCTGAGCGTTTACCCATCCAGCACTGGAATTGGCAAGGACACCAGATCGCCTACACCGTTCAAGGTGAAGGACAGCCTTTAATCCTAATCCACGGCTTCGGTGCCTCGATCGGGCACTGGCGCAACAACATTCCTATGCTAGCCGCAGCCGGGTATAAAGTCTTTGCGCTAGATCTCTTAGGCTTTGGTGCCTCCGACAAAGCGATCGTCAACTACACGCTGGAACTGTGGCAGACCTTACTTCAAGACTTTTGGACAGAGCAGGTGCAAGCCCCCGCGATCTTCATCGGTAATTCAATCGGCGGCTTGCTCACCCTAATGCTGCTAGCAGATGCTCCAGAAATGGCAACAGGCGGCGTTTTACTCAATCCCGCAGGCGGACTCAACCACCGCCCCGATGAGCTAAATCCACCGCTGCGATTGATCATGGGCATCTTCACAGAACTAGTCAGCTCAGAGCTAATTGGTGGCTTTTTGTTCAACCAGATCCGTCGCAAGCCCCGCCTCCGAAATACCCTACGGCAGGTCTACCACGACCAAACCGCCATCACCGACGAACTGATCGACATCCTCTATCAGCCCTCTTGCGATCCGGGTGCCCAAAAAGTATTTGCCTCCATCCTCACAGCTCCGCCCGGACCCAGACCCGAAGATCTGCTGCCTCGCATCACCCAACCCCTACTAGTACTCTGGGGCGAAGCCGATCCCTGGACACCGATCGCTGGCTCCAAAGCCTATCAAGTGCTAGAAACAGATCAAGTTAAATTCGTCCCAATTCCCAACACGGGTCACTGCCCGCATGATGAACGCCCCAGCGTTGTGAATGCTGAAGTCCTGATCTGGTTGAACGAATTCAACAACCGGAAGAACAATGAAATTCTCTAAAGCAGCATTACCGACCGTGATCCTACCAGGATATCTAGCAGGAGCACGACCTTACCAAGAAATGGAAGCCGCTTTGCAATCACTGGGAATTCCAGCATATACCGTACCCCTGAAGCGACGCAATTGGTTCCCAACCTTGGGTGGGCGATCGATGCTACCTATCTTGCAGCAGCTCGACCAAACCATCAAGCAGGTGCTAGCAGAGACGGGAAGCGATCGCGTCAACCTAGTCGGTCATTCCGCAGGCGGCTGGATTTCCCGGATCTATCTAGGCGAAGTCCCTTACGATATTCATCTTAGCGATGCTGAAAAGACCTGCCTGTGGCAAGGAGCAACATTGGTGCGAACCTTGGTGACACTAGGAACACCCCATGTCAGCCAAGAGCGTTGGACAAAACGTAATCTAGAATTTGTTAAAACTTACTGTCACCCTAGTCCAGAAGTTGATCACATCTGCGTGGCAGGCAAATCAGTTCATGGCAGACACCGTTTTGCCAACTGGTTCGCCTACAGCAGCTACGAACTGACGATCGGGCAAGGCAACTGTTGGGGGGATGGAATCACACCGATCGCTGCGGCACATCTAGAAGGCGCAAAAAACTTGACGCTCGATAACGTCCTACATTCGCCACGTTCAGGCAAGCTTTGGTATGGTTCCAAGGCGATCGTGCCATTATGGGCAGCTTACTTAGTCGTCCCTGAAAAATTCTGAAGCCCAACTAGAATGGACGTTAGAGCCTGAAAGGAGCATGGTAGAATTGCCAGAAATCTAGCAAACCTTGGCAAAATCTGGTGAAATCGATGAGCCAATCCGACCCGAATCAGCCCCCCTCAGAAATCCCTCTGGCATCGCTAATCAACCCAGACCATCCCTTGGTCAAACTGGCAAGTGCCTTGGATTGGGACTATTTTGAGGCAGAGTTGACTCAGCCAAGCGGAGAAACTGCGGGTCGTCCTGCGTTACCTGTTCGATTGCTGGTGGGATTACACTATCTCAAAGCGATGTACAACGAAAGTGATGAATCGGTTGTGGAAAAATGGAGTGAGAATCCATATTGGCAATACTTTTGTGGAGAACAAGTTTTTCAACATGATTTACCTTGTCATCCAACTAGTTTGGTGAAGTGGAGAAAGCGAGTGGGCGCGGAAGGAATTGAGAAGCTTCTCAAACAAGTTTTGCAAACGGCAATGACTCAAAAAGCGTTCACCAAGAGTGACCTCAAACAAGTCACCGTTGATACAACCGTTCAAGAAAAAGCAGTTGCCTTTCCCACCGATGCCCGACTCTATGACAAAGCGCGCTGTGCCTTGGTAAGAGCCGCCAAAGCTCAGGCGCTCAAACTGCGGCAAAGTTACGCCCGAGTCGGAAAAATTGCCCTGTTCAGACAGAGTCGCTATGCGGCGACGGGCAAACGAAAACAAGCTCGTCAACAGACGAAAAAGCTCCGCACATTTTTAGGACGAGTCATTCGTGACCTTGAGCGCAAACTGACCCCAAGTTCCCAACCGTTACAATCCTTGATCGAACGTGCCAAGCAAATTTATACTCAACAGCGACAAGATTCAAACAAGTGTTACAGTGTTCACGCCCCGGAAGTGGAGTGCATCGCGAAGGGCAAAGTCCACAAGCGCTATGAATTCGGTTGGCATTGTTGCTCTGGTGACCACCAGCCATTCTAATTGGATAGTGGGGATTGAAGCCCACCACGGCAACCCCTACGACGGAGCCACGCTCAAGCCTGCGATCGCCCAAGTTGAGCGTCTCAGCGCAACTAAACCCCAGCAAGTCCTCGTAGACCAAGGGTTTTGAGGCAAAGAGCATCATCCCGAAGCGATCGAAGTTTTGGTTTGTGGCGCTCGTCAGACCCTAGGTTCGCTCAAACGCTTGCTAAAACGTCGCAGTGCGATTAAACCTGTGATTGGACACGGCAAAGCTGACCACGCCTTGGGGCGCAACTACTTGCAAGGGCAAGTGGGTGACCGTCTCAATGCCCTGTTTGTCGGCTGTGGCTTCAACCTGCGAAAGCTAGGCCACTTCTTAGTTTCCAACTCAGAAAGGGGGGCAGCTTCGACAGCTTGACCCTCGACTTTTTCAGGGACGACTAGATAAGATCCAAGAGGATTAAGCGTTGGCTGTTAGCAACAAATACATTCTCTATGAAGACATTATTCCCCAGGAATATCCAGAGCGTGTCCTTTACTTAGCTATCCGAGAGGAAGTTTACCTAACATTTTTTCTGAGCCGATCGCCTTTGCCGTTCATCCACAATGCTTAGAACATCAGCCCCGATACTTTGAGATTCAACGATGATTCTTTAAGTATCGCGCTTGATACTTAAAGAATCAGCCGCGATACTTTGAGGTTCAACGGTTAATCTTTGAGCATCAGCCACGATACTTCGAGGTTCAACGGTTAATCTTTGAGCATCACGCGCGATTGCTCAGCATTCAGCCACAATGTTCTGAGTATCACGCGCCATTCTTGGGGATTCAATCCTCAAGCTCTAGGCATCAGGTTCCTTGCTCGGTGCAATGTCGGCTCAGTTAAAATCGCTGTGCTCGATCGGGGCGATCGGCGGATCAAACATAATTTCATAAGTAACCGTTGGGTTTATCCGCCAGATTACTTTGATATATTCCTCGGCATCGTTGCGGTTGCGAAAGCGGGCGACGATCGCATGTTGGAGCTTGGGCAACTGTTGAACCACGCACCAAGGAGAGAGGCTATCCCGATAGATCATCGGGGTACTCCTGTGGCTGCGAGTCTGGGCGCAAGAAAAAGCTCCACCCTTGCAGGTGGCTGTATTGCTGATATCATGAATTTACCTCCCACTTTGGGAATTGAAGGCGCAAGCCTTGTGCAGCGATCGCTCTCCAGTTTTCCAGGCTAAGAGGAGCGATCGCTGTTTTGTGTAAGTAAAGTCATTGAACACTACGATCGTAGTGCCTGTCAATAAAAAGATGGGGCGAATTAGACTAAAAATTCGAGAACTTGCTTCCGAGAAAGGGTTGGACGCTCAAAGATGTTTCTGAGCGTTCAAATATTGCTTATCAATGGTTCGGACAGAATTAGGGAGCTATGATGCCGTGGGAACGGAGGTTTGGGTAGTTAGGATG
>JBBSFA010000412.1:0-4229 GCA_038239185.1 Elainellales cyanobacterium
CAATAGCTTTTGCAGTTGATGATATAAACGGGAGGTTCGCATGGTTTACCTGTTAGGTGTGGTAACTTTACAGTAAACCCAAAATGCCCTTTTACCAAGGGCTGAGCCTCCCTTCATTGCCGGTTTTGTCAGTCAACCAGCAGCAAACAGAAGCCAGCGATTAACTTGAGCTTTCTGCTTGAGTTCTGTGGGAAGCAACCCTTTGTGGAAATACTTCTCTGCTAGGTAGAGTACAATTGCAACCGACTCGGTAAGTACGAAGTCGCCATCAACGAGCACTGGAACCTTGCCTGCCGGGTTGATCTTGAGAAACTCTGGGCGACGGTGTTCCCCTGCTGCGAGGTTGACGGTTACAGCCTCGAAGTCCACGCCGAGTTCCTGGAGCATCCATCTCACTCGAATCGATCGCGTCGGAGCGAATTCGTAGAGCTTCATACATCATCTCCTTTTACTCCTACTTGACTGCACTGGGTTCCATGAACATCATTTCCCAAATGTGACCATCCAAGTCCTGAAATCCATGCCCGTACATAAAGCCGTGGTCTTGTGGATCTTTGTAGGTTGTACCGCCAGCGGCAATCGCCTTAGCCACCATCTCATCAACTTTTGCACGACTCTCAACAGATAGGCAGACCAGAACTTCCGTGCTTTTGGTAGCATCGCAAATTTCGGTTGGGATAAACGTTTGGAAAAATTCGCGAGTCAAGAGCATGACATAGATGCTCTCGCTAACAATCATAGAAGCAGCATTCTCATCAGTAAATTGAGCGTTAAAAGTGTAGCCGAGTTGAGTGAAAAATGCTTTGGAGCGATCGAGATCTTTGACGGGTAGATTAACGAAAATTTGAGTGCTCATGGTGTTCTCCTTTTGTAGTTTTATCGGAAAGTGAAGGATCAGAAAACAAACGCAGATGAACTATTTCTGGTTGTAGGCTTGCTGCAAGCGCGCAATATCAATCTTGCTCATCGTGAACATGGCTTGCATCACGCGCGTCGCCTTGTCCGCATCCTTGTCCTTGAGCATTTCTGTGAGTGCGCGCGGCACGATTTGCCAAGACAGTCCAAACTTATCTTTCAGCCAACCACACTGACTTTCACTGCCACCTGCGGACAACTTGCTCCACAGCGCGTCTACTTCTTCCTGAGCCTCGCAGTCCACACTGAGGGAAATGGCTTCCGTGAATGGGAATTGCGGTCCAGCGTTGAGTGCCTGAAACTGCTGTCCTTCAATTTCAAAGAGCAGGGTCAGCACTTTGCCTTTGTGTTCGGGCATGGCATCGCCATAGTGCGAGACCTCCAAAATCTTGCTGTTTTTGAAAATGCTCAGGTAGTGATTGACAGCCTCTTCAGCATTAAAGTTAAACCAAAGGCAGGGTGTGATTTTCTGTGTATTTGTCATGATGATTTCCTTTCAATTGTGATTACGTGTGGGAGGGATTACGTGAGCTTTTCAGCCTCTGCACGAATGCGTTCTTCCTGTTCCCTGAGTTCCAGTGTAAACGCTTCGCCAAAATCGTCCGCTTCAAAGACCGGACGAATCTCGATCTCAGACTCTCCTGGCATTGGATTTGGGCAGCGTTTGACCCAGGCGATCGCATCTTCCATTGAGTTCACCTGCCAGAACCAGTAACCCGCAATCAGTTCTTTGGTCTCGCTGAAGGGACCCTCGATCGCCGTTCGATTTGCGCCTGAGAATCGCACCCGCACGCCTTTCGAGCTGGGATGGAGTCCTTCACCAGCTAGCATAATCCCTGCCTTGACTAATTCTTCGTTGAAGTTCCCCATATCGGTGAGAAGCTGTTTACTAGGCATCACGCCTGCTTCGGAATCTTTCGTAGCTTTGACCATGACCATGACTTTCATTGTTGAATCTCCTTTTCTGTTCAGGGTTTGAGCCAGACTCTCAAGCTAAATCACTGAGCCTAACGCTTGGTTCTACTCTCTTGTCGAACGGGAGCGTCCCAGATCGACAAGTTCCTAAATGTTTTTGTCAGCGACTTTGGGAAGACCCGTCAGTTCCAGGACAGGTCGGATTTCGACGGTTCCTTTACGACTGCCAGGAATGCGTCCCGCAATTGCGATCGCTTCATTTAGATCCCGCGCCTTAATCAAGAAGTAGCCTCCGAGTTGTTCGCGAGTTTCTGCAAACGAACCATCGGTAAGGAGCTTTTTCCCATCGCGAATCCAAATACTGGTTGCAGTCGCGACAGAGTGTCAGGGCGATGCACCCAGGTAGGTTCTGTCGCAAAAATTTTCGGACACGCTACGGAGAGTGCCGTAACGCGCTAAAACTTGATTTGGCTAGAGTGGATTACACCTGTTGTTCCGCAGGCATCCGTGTAGTACCACTCTCCAGTTGAACCATAAATATTGATGGTGGTGGGCTGATGAATCGAGCAAAGGATATCCCCGTTAGGAGCTGTTCTCACATTCGAGGGGGGATTGAAAACAACCGCTGTACTTGAGGTGCTCTCGCCTGGATTAGCATTAGAAGCAAAGCGATCGCAAACAGCATCCACCAGGTTTTGAGTCGCTTGGGATTGTGGGCGATGGACTGTTCCTTCAGGAAAGGTTGTCCAACTGCCATCCTGGCAATTGGCTTGGCTCTGAACGCGATCGTTGCCCAGGTGATAGACAAAATCAGCGCTGCGGTAGGCTCTAGAGATTGAGCAGAGGTCTACGTTGATGCTCTGCCCATCAACTGCTTGTCCTGCGTAGTAATTGCAGGTTTGTGCGCTCGCATGGGGTGAGGGAATCCAAGCCGTGCAAAGGGTCAGACTAGCTAGTACCAGATGAGCTGCCTTCATAGAATTTGAGGGGGTAAATTGCCCAATCTTCTCAACTCTCATCACCTAGTGGAGATCCAAAGGTGAGGGTTCAAGGAAAGTTCAAACTCAGGTGAAGGAGGAATGAGGGTGAAGGTACAACCTCGGTAGGATGAACGGTTCCCTTACCTGACAGGTGCAGCTCAAAGTGAAGATACAAACCTCATTGCGTCCAGGGCAGAATCATGGCAGCCCGCGCGCCGATCGGTTCGGCTTCAGCTCTACACTAACCGCGAGTCTTGCTAATACATTTTCCATTCCCTTGTGCGCCTGTGTCAGATGAATTGGGTTGTTCATCATAACAAACAGAAAATTCGCAGCCAAAAGCATCGCCTCGATTTCAAACACCGCCTGAGCAACGTCTGCATTGGGATCTATCTCTCCGAGTGCCTGGGCATCCAGAATGCATTGCCTCAATAATGAAAGCCACTTATCTAGCACCTCAACAACGCGATCGCGCGCTGTCCCAGGGCGTGTATCGAGTTCCGCCGCAACCGCTGCGAAAAAACACCCACCCGGAAAGACTTTGCGTTCGAGATGTGAAAGAAACGAATCCGCCAGTGTCTTGAGCCGTTCAGTTCCCGCTTGTGCCCTCATCGCAGGTTGAAGCACTTCAGTATCAAAGATTCCGGCAGCCGTTTCGATCGTCGCCAACTCCAGTTCTTCTTTGGACTTGAAGTGCGCGTAGAGACCACTCTTGCTCATTCCAACCTCAGCGGCAAGATCTCCTAGAGACAGTCCAGTCAGTCCCTTCGTGGTTGCCAGCTTCGCCGCAGTGAGCAGAATGGTGGCGCGACTAGACTGTCCTTTGGGGCGGACGAACTCGCTGCCTTCCAAGCTAGGTTTTGATGAAGAATTAAAACTCATACCTTGACAATAGCACGAACGGTCGTAATAATCGAGACAGGCAAAAAGAACGAACGGTCGTTTTTATCTGCAAACATTTATGCTAAATAACTTGGAGAGACCTTATGCCCTTAGTGAATGTAAAACTGATTGAAGGCGTTTTCACGCCCGCACAAAAGCAAGAGATGATCCGCAAGCTCACGGATACGATGGTAGAGATCGAAGGCGAGAACCTGCGTCCAGTGACGTGGGTGGTAATCGAAGAGGTCAAGAGTGGCGATTGGGGAATTGGCGGCAATCCTCTCACCACCACCGATGTCAAGGCGCTTGCAGAGGGCAAGCCTAAAGCTGTTGTCTAACCCCTTGCAGCGAACCTGATCATTGCGCTGGAGTGGCAAGCGTGTCCCCGATCGAGTCGGGTCGCTGGGTGGGCTATGAAGTGCCGCCGAAGTCCAAGGAACTCATCCCGCCCCCGCAATCCAGGCGCGAGTGAGTCAAGGGGGATTGCCACACCCATTCAGGAATTTCCTGGATGGGTTGTTGTTTTTGTAGGGCTGG
>JBBSFA010000413.1:0-4226 GCA_038239185.1 Elainellales cyanobacterium
ACCAAAGTCCGGACAGATTCCTCACGCGCTGCCTGGATGAAGCTGCACGTATTGACGATCACAAAATCTGCGAGTTCTTCATTCGAGTCAACCTGATAGCCTGCCTGTACCAGCAGCCCTAGCATGTGCTCTGTATCAATTCTGTTTTTTTCGCAACCCAAATGAGAGACGGCAATTGTCGGCTTGTTGCCCATGCGTATCGTTCCTGCGGCTTAGTTCTAAGATTTGTGTATCTGAGATAGGTGAGACAAAAGATAAAGTCAATTTGCGAAATTGTGGCGATCGCTATATTAACGGACTAAACTTCTGCCTCTGAAGCCGCATTCGCTGACTGAGCGAATATCACAGGTCGGAGGGCGTTAGCTGCAATCGCACTGATTATTAACTATAACAATCTTAACACAGGTTTGGGGATGACCAATAGAGTTTGATAGAGTTTTCGGGAGATTGTGAGTAGGTCTTGAAGAAACAAGCGGGAATAGGCAGGAGTTCTCTCAAACTCGCTACCGATCGTGCGCCGTTGCAGTAAATTGAAGTAATGGCAGAGCAATGCCTGATGCAAGTCTGTTCGGACTTGCTTTGTTCAGCTTACTTTGATTCAGCGACCTTGCCCTGTTCAACCCTCATTCCGTTCAGACTCTTAGCTCCGTTGGACGGGCTAAAGTCCGATTTCAGCCTATAAACCAGTGGACTTGAAACAAACTTTTAAAACCGCCAACCCCATCATTGGTGTTGTTCATTTGCTGCCGTTGCCGACTGCTCCACGCTGGGGGGGTAGTCTCAAAGCCGTGATCGATCGGGCTGAGCAGGAAGCTGCTGCGCTTGCCTCTGGCGGCGTAGATGGCATCATTGTCGAAAATTTCTTTGATGCGCCTTTTCCTAAAGATAGCGTTGATCCGGCAGTGGTGAGCGCCATGAGTCTGGTAGTCCATCGGCTGATGAATCTGGTGACTTTGCCGATCGGGATCAACGTGTTGCGAAACGATGCCCATAGCGCGATGGCGATCGCCTCCTGCGTTCAGGCACAGTTCATCCGCGTCAACGTCCTAACTGGCGTGATGGCGACGGATCAAGGCTTTATCGAAGGGCAGGCTCATCAGCTTTTGCGCTATCGTCGCGAGTTGGGCAGCGAGGTGAAGATTCTGGCAGATGTGTTAGTCAAACATGCCCGCCCTCTGGGATCGCCTAATCTGACCACAGCCGTTCAAGAGACGATCGAACGCGGCTTAGCAGATGGCGTGATTCTCTCCGGTTGGTCAACGGGTAGCCCGCCAAACTTGGAAGATTTGGAACTGGCGAGTGCTGCCGCCAACGGCACTCCTGTCTTCATCGGCAGCGGTGCGAGTTGGGAAAACATCCCGCAGTTAATTCAGGCAGCAGATGGCGTGATCGTCTCTAGCTCTCTGAAGCGGCGCGGCAAAATTGAGCAGCCGATCGATCCAATTCGGGTCAGCCAATTTGTCGAGTCAATGCAGCGCAGCTTAGAAGCAAAAATGCAGCCACAGACGATCGCGCCTGCCGTGAAAGTTCCTTCGTCTTGAGGTCGCGCCCTCAAAACTGCTGACCGACATAGATCGATCGCACTTCGCCATTTCGCCGCACGATCGCCTCTTGGTTTTTCACAGATACCAACGTCCAACCGCTAGAACCGATCGCCTCGCCAATCTGAACGCGCTGAGGCGTACCGTTGGTTTCAACTAGCGCTGCCGAGCGATCGCCCAGTTCCAGGATGCCGATCAGCACATGACTATTGACCGCAGTGATGTTGGGTGTCGTCGCGGGGGCTGTAGCAGTTGGCGGTGCGGCTGGCTGTTGGGGTGCAGGTTGAGAAAAAGTCGCCTGCGGAAAGGCTGGCTGAGCGAAGGGTTGCGTCACTATCGCCGGAGCACTGGGCGAAGTGGCTTGAGGGGATTGGGGTATCGGAATGTAGATCCGCTCTAGTCCTGGAGCTGTCACCACAGCAGGACTGGGCGCTGTATTCGCGATCGCTGTTCGCGATCGTTGCTGCTTAGCATCCCGCTCGATTCGATCGAGCGATCGCCCCACATAAGCCAGGAAGTCTTCATTTTGCTTTTGCTGAAGATCGACAGGGCTAGGGGGCGCGACGGCGACTGGAGCCGGGTTCGTTGCCGATTTTACGAAGGCAGTCAGCATTGGCAAGCGATCGCGGAAATACCATGCTGCTCCGCCTGCTGCGATCGCGGTCACGATTAACGCAACCGTCAGTTTGTTCAGCGTTTTAGTTAGCTTTTCTGGAGTAGGGCTTTCCTGAATTTCTGCCATCAATTTTTCGAGATCTGCCAGCTCTTCCTCGCTTTCCGCCTGCGCCAAAATGGAAGGGCGCGGCGTGAGCTTAGAGGCAAGGACAAGGCTGCTTGAGTCAACAGATGTCCTTCCTGACGACTGCAAGTCGAAAGGCTGCAAGTCAAACGATTGGGCGATCGCTTCGGGCATTGGCTTTTGCCCTTGCGGATCTGACAGATCGACCCCGCGCTCTAGCATCCGTTCCACATCCGCGAACAGTTCCTCCATGAGGCGATCGGCAATCGTTTCAAATTCGGCTTCACCTTGAGCCATTTGCGGATCGAGATTCAGGGTTTCGGGATTAGGAGACATATCAGGTGTTTTCGAGGCAGGAGTGTCTAGAACTGAAGTGGATGGAGCATTTGAGGAAGACATATAGGCGATCGCCCGCAACGACAGGAGGAAACTAGGGCTGAATAATAGCACAACTCTCCAAGTGCGACTCTCCGATCCAAAAACCTTCTCCAGAAATCTCATCGCTACCTAATTAGCCCCACCGATCGCTTCGTCGATCGCTTTGTCGATCGCTTTGTCACGCAAACTTCATCTCTTAATAACAGCATTGACAAACTCGGCTGATACTTTTAAGTCACAGGTGAATGAATGCTGCGGAGGGGTGGTTGCTAGCTACTCCTCCTTTTTCCTTTTCAGGGGCATCTGATCTAAAATTCAGAGGCATTCAGGAGCCACACGATAATAATGCCAGCCGAACCGACTGTAGCTACGCGCACCGAAACCGACAGCATGGGCGCGATCGCCGTTCCCAACGATCGCTACTGGGGGGCACAAACCCAGCGATCGCTCAAGTATTTTGCGATTGGCGACGACACGATGCCACGCGCCATGATTCGAGCAATCGGTATCCTCAAGCGAGCAGCGGCAACTGTCAATCAGCAATTAGGCAAGCTCCCTGAAGAAAAAGCTAATTTGATCGCACAGGCAGCCGATCAGGTGATTTCAGGCGAACTAGACGACCATTTTCCGCTGCGGATCTGGCAGACGGGCAGCGGGACGCAGACCAATATGAACGCCAATGAAGTGATCGCGAATCGGGCGATCGAACTAGTCGGCGGTGAGTTGGGCAGCAAGACCCCGATTCATCCCAATGATCATGTGAATCTCTCCCAATCTTCAAACGACACCTTTCCGACAGCAATGCATATCGCTGCCGTTGAGGAAATGACCCATCGTTTACTCCCTAGCGTCAGCAAACTGCGGGACGCTTTAGCCGTCAAAGCTGACACATTTCAATCAATCATTAAAATCGGGCGAACTCACCTGATGGATGCAGTGCCGCTGACGTTGGGGCAAGAGTTTTCTGGCTATATCTCGCAGCTCGACAAAGACCTCGATCGCCTCAAAACAAACCTACCGGATCTCTACGAGCTGGCGATCGGTGGGACAGCCGTGGGAACAGGACTCAACACCCATCCTGAATTTGCCGATCGCGCTGCGACTGAAATCGCCCGACTGACAGAGCTACCTTTTGTCAGCGCTCCCAATAAGTTTGCAGCTCTGGCGGCTCATGACGCGATCGTCTCGGCAAGCGGCGCACTGAGAACTTTGGCGGCATCGCTGATGAAGATCGCCAACGATATTCGCTGGATGGGATCAGGGCCGCGCTGTGGATTGGGCGAACTGCTGCTGCCCGAAAATGAACCTGGCTCCTCAATCATGCCGGGTAAGGTTAACCCTACCCAGTGCGAGGCGATGACGATGGTTTGTGTGCAGGTTATGGGCAATGATGCGGCGATCGCGATCGCGGGGAGTCAAGGCAATTTTGAGCTAAACGTCTTCAAGCCCGTGATGATTTTCAATCTACTCAACTCGGTGCGGCTGCTTGCCGATGCCTGCGTTGCTTTCACCGATTATTTGGTGATCGATCTTCAGCCTAACCCTAACCAGATTCAGCACTTCCTGAC
>JBBSFA010000414.1:0-4219 GCA_038239185.1 Elainellales cyanobacterium
CTTCAGCCGCAGGACTATCAGCAATGGCTTGATCCATCGGTGCAAAAGGGCGACCAGATCCAATCGCTTTTGCGTCCCTATGAGCCATCTTCTGATTTAGCCGCTTTGACAGCCTATCCGGTTAGCGTCAAGGTCAATAACCCCCGCCATGACAGCCCGGATTGCATTGAGCCGATCGAAGGAACTGAGCTACAGCCTATTGCTGCTAGTCCGCCAAACTCTCAATGAATCGATCGCTCCTAAAAGTTGTGAAAGCTTGGCAACGGGCGATCGCTAAAGATCTCATAACTCAGTGTCCTGATCATTCACTCAATCAGCCGCATCTCATCACGCAGGCTGTCATTATTTCTATCCTCACCTTTTATCTTTGTGAGCAAGAAGCGATTCTGCCCGTGGGCTGCTTGCGATCGATATCGGAAGATCACGATATTTCCGATCGGCTCTATCACCTTTGGCAAAAGCTTCCTGGTGTGGGTATTTCCTGGCAGCAGACCTTAGCGATCGCTCCCGTTTCGGATGCTTGTTTGCGTCGAATACTGTATGGTCTTTCGCTGGAAGGAATTGAGCCTCTGCCGATCGCTAGTTTGGGGCAAGTCTATGAAAGTCTGCTAAGCTATGGCGATCAGACGGGTAAGCCTCGTAAGGCAAGAGGGTCTTACTATACGCCTCATGCGATCGTCGATTATATTTTGCAAAATACGCTGATTCAGCGATTAGACCAAGAGCCAAATAGCGAGCTGCGGCTGCTTGATCCAGCCTGTGGGGGCGGAATATTTTTGCTTTCGGCGTATCAACTACTGCTGGATTGGTATCTTCAGCAATATCTAAAGCATTCTCAACCCTGGACACAGCCGATTTGTAAAAACGAAAATGGGGATTGGCAGCTAGCGTTTGCTGAGCGATCGCGCATCCTTCACAAACATATTTACGGAATAGATATTGATCCGGATGCGATCGCTATCACCAAATTATCTTTAGGGCTGCAATGTTTATCGGGAAGTTTAGACAAAGAACAAGTTGGCGATCTCAGCCAGAATCTTCAGTGTGATAACACTATTTTCAGAAAAGCGGGTTCAAACGAGTTTGATATTGTCATTGGCAATCCGCCTTACATCGACTCAGAATGGATGACCGTTCATCTCGCAGATTGGCGCAGCTATTGTACGGCGCATTACCAAACGGCGATCGGCAACTGGGATTTATTTTGCATCTTTATTGAAAAATCTTTAATGCTCTGCAAGCCAGGAGGATTGGTTAGCTTGGTGGTTCCCAACAAGCTAGCAGCAGCGGATTATGCAGCAGCGGCGCGATCGCTTTTGACTCGGCAAGCCACCCTTTTAGCGTTGCGCGATTACTCCAAAACGTCTGCTTTTTCTGCGTCGGTTTATCCGTTGGTCTATATCGCGCAGAAGATGATTTCGCCGGATGCCACCCATCAGTCCGTTTGGTATGAGCAAATGCAGAGCTTAAATCAAGTGGAGCTGGCTTATCCAATGAACGTTCCCTGTGGTTTGGAAACCGCTGAATTGCCCTGGCGGATGGCTCAGACTCCCCAGATGGCAGCGCTAATGGATCGGCTGAGCCAGTTTCCTAAGCTAGCCGCGATCGCCCAGATTACAGGAGCCGCTACAGTCGCAGAGGCTTATGCCATTCAGCCGTTGATTCAAAATTCTGCGGTTGCATCTGGATTAAAGTTGGTCAACAGCGGCACGATCGATCGCTATCGGCTGCTGTGGGGAGCCAAGCCAATGCGCTATTTGGGGCAGTCTTACGCGCATCCGATTATTCCCACGGCGGCGATCGCGCAGTTGCCGCCGAAGCGATATCAGCAGGCAACTCAGCCCAAAATTATTGTGGCAGGGATGACGCGATCGCTGGAAGCAGGACTCGATGCAAAGGGGACAATTTTGGCTGGCAAATCTACCACCCTGATCCGGACGATTGATGCGGCGATCGATCTGCGGTATCTGCTGGGAATTCTCCACAGCCGCTTAATCCAGCTCTATTTTTCTAGCTGTTTTGCAGGGAATCAGCTTCAGGGCGGCTATCTGCGGGTGGGCGCACCGCAGCTCCGACTGCTGCCGATACCGAACCTTACGCCGGATGAGTTGCAGAGACACCAAGCTTATTCACCGCTTATTGACCTGGTTGATCAACAGCTAAGCGATCGCTCTAATCAGGCGATCGATCCAGAAATCGATCGGCTAGTTTATCAGCTTTACGGTCTAACCGACGCGGAAATTGCCGTCGTTCAACGCTTCTGATTCATCGCAGAAACGCCGTTGAACAGCAAGAATAAGCCACCCAGGAGAATAGCGATCGCCATTCCTCCGGCTATCCAATCTAACCAGGCTGCGTTTTCCATCGTTTACTAAGGTTCCGTCGATCGCAAATCTCACCAGCCTAATGATAAGGCTTGCAAGAGCTGCTGCCACCAAGGCAAAATATAACTCTGTATTTGCGGCAGTTGTTCGCGGATGTTGCGGATATTCCAGCCTGTTAGCCGCGTTAAGGTTTGTGCCTGCTGCTCCAAGGTGCGAGGCAGCGATCGCTGGTAATCCCAGCCTGCGCGACAGGTGGGCTGCCCGGTAAACGGATGACGCAGAATATAGCGACCCTGAAAAGACTCCCGATTGTTCGTACTCTGGAACATCAGGTCTTCGGGGAAGCGATCGCGGGTATATCGCACATGTAGGCGCGTTAAGAAGACATTGGTGGGCAGATCAGACGCAACCCAAAACGCACCTGCCTGCTTCAGCTCATCGGGTGTCAGCGGCTCGGCTGAGCAAGGATCGCAGCCTGCCATGTCCCAAGCGTATTCTAGAAAGGCAACGTTGCGTCCTTCGCGATCGTAAGCGGTGGCAAAAGTTGCTTTGTAAAAATCACTAAACTCATCTTTGACAAACAGCGGCACTTCAGCATCCGAAGGCACTTTGACCGTGCGGTAGTTCGTCACTTCTGCCTGTCCTTGCGGCGACAGAATGTAGACAATCAAATCCTGTGCAGCCTGCGCGTTGGTCATGCCTAGGCGAATCGGCAGCATAAACCGAGGTGACTCAAAGGAGATTTTCAGCGGACGCAAAGACTGGTAGCCAGAAGCTTCGTACTCTTGCAGATTCACCTTTGCCACAAAGAATTTGAGTCGCTGCCGAATATATGGCTGTAGTAACGGTCTGGTTCCCGCTGGAATCCGATACCCGTTCTGAGTTAGCCATCTTTCCAGACCGCCCGACTCCTTGGCGCTAAGAATCACAATTTCGTACTCACCGACCATAAATTGTGATTCTACTGTAACGCCCAATGCACGGTTACTCTGAGCACGTTCGGCAGATGCCATTGGCGCAGATCGAGGAGCCATGCCAGAATCCTCTGATTGCCAGATCGGGGTGCAGGGATCGGGATCAAAGTACTCGACCAATCGCGGCGCACTAAAGGCATCTAGCCGCTCCATAATCGCAGGCTCCACCACCTGCACCTGATTTTCTTGCAGCACCACGGGCACGGGGACTACGATCGCAAAATCCTTCACTTCTCCCTGATAGTCATTTGCCATCGTCAGGACGGTTCGATTGCCATTACGGGCGATCGCCACCTGTGAAGCCTGATTGTAGAGCTTAGAATCCGCCTTGGCGACATAAAAACCGCAAAATGCCCATGCCTTAGCGACGAAAAAACAGCTAATACCGCAGAACAAAAGTGTGATCAAAAAAATACGAATTAATTTCATAGCAGAATAGTAATGAAGAACGTTATCAAAGCAAAACCGTTTCTTCTATGTCAGTGGTGAAGCAGGCGCTAGACTCAGATGCACCCCTGTTCCACTCAAACCGATCGCTGGGAAACAGGCGATCGAGCAGCAGCGTCAGTGGAGCCAGCAGGAACAGCGCCCAGATCGGAGCCGCAGACAGAAAGCCGAAATTTCGCAGCAGAAAAGTCAGCAGGGCGATCGCACTTGCCCAAATCAACCGCCCGATCCGGGCATTGGGAATGGTACGTGGATCGGTCATCATAAACAACGCAAACAGCAGCAAAGATCCGCTCATTAGCCGATGCACCCAGACATCCCATGTCCAGCCCAACCAGAGTATCCGAGCCGCTTCCAATCCTCCGTAGGCAGTCAAAAAGACAACGCTGGTATCCCACCGTCCGACTCGCCCCAATACCAAACCGCCTGCACAACCAAACAGCAACACCAGCCAGCCCGCTTCGCCCCATTGCC
>JBBSFA010000415.1:0-4200 GCA_038239185.1 Elainellales cyanobacterium
GATCTGCTCAAACTCGCCCGATTTAGGACTGCTGTACTTTGGCCCCCGCCCCTGGCTGACCAGGCAAAATCGTTTTGCTCCCGCCGCCGCTGCCGCTTTGGCCTGCGACAAAATCTCCTCCGGCGGCTTTAGCCCATAGACTGGGGAATCGATCCCAGGATGGTGAACCGATTGAGAACAAAAGCCACAGTTCTCAGAACAGTTGCCTGACTTAACATTAATGATGCTGCAAAGATCGACGGTGTTGCCACAACAGGCTTGGCGCACCTGGTTGGCGGCTTCACACAGCAACAAAATATTGTCTTTTCCTTCAATTTGGGTTAGGGCGATCGCCTCTTCTCGACTGATACGATGCCCGGCGATGATCTGCCCTGCCAAACTCTGGAGCTGCGTTGCCAAAATAGCGGTGTCAGAGTCAGGCGCGGAGTTGGAAATTGTTGACAGCGTTTGAACCACAAGCAATCCTTTGCCACAAATCGGCAATTGACTTTCCAGAGATCCTCGCACATTCAGGGCAGCAGAGATATGAGTTATGCAAACGACTTAAGAGGATCGGCAACATTGTTAAACAGCAGCCAACGGTCGATCTACCTTAAGGCGTAAGAATTTGGACACAAAGATATGCTAAAGTACAGACCGTTGGTTCGAGATTGCCAGTAAATTCAGATTACTAGTGGTATCAGACTGCTGGCAATTTTGTGCTGCCAACGACGTTAGGTTGCTAGAGGTTTGAGATTGCTAACGAAAGCAATTTTTACTCTTGAGCAAAGCTGCTGTCTTTGCGACCAGAACTCTCTCGCGGCTTTGCTTTGTTGACTCGGATTTCTCGACCCAGCCATTCAGCACCGTCAAGCTCGGCGATCGCCACATCTTCCTGAGAGTCATCCGCCATCTCTACAAAAGCGAAGCCTCTCTTCCTACCTGTTTCGCGATCGGTAGGAAGGCTGATGCGGCTGACAGAGCCGTATTCAGCAAATACTTCGCGCAAGTCGTCTTCAGTAGCCTGAAAAGACAGGTTGCCAACGTAAATAGTCACGATCCTCTCCCGGCCAATTAACTTAGGGGCTGATTTGGTCCGATCCTCAAACAGTACGCAATCTGTAGCTTGCGCTGTTGATTGATTGTCGTTTCGCTGTGATCATAGCTGATCTGTGCATGAATGACAGCTATGTGATAGTGAAATATATATCCTTTGAAGGAAGATGTTTTTATTTTCCCCGTCTAGTTTTCTCTAAATGTCAATGATGTCAGTGGAGATTAAACGCTGAGCATCTTCGATTCGTCAAAATTTTCTTGGCAGAGTACCAGTTATTGCAGGATTCTGCCCATATAGTCCCCCCAAAGCTGAGCCGCTTGAGCACTGCTTCCTTGAGTTGGGGTATTGTCATCATTCCCTAACCAAATGCCTGTAACGATTTGTTGCTGGGGCACATAGCCGACAAACCACAAATCAACGTTGTCGTTGGTCGTTCCGGTCTTGCCGACTTCACCCCGTCCTAAATAGGCGTTACGACCAGTACCACTCTGAACGACACCCCGCAGCAGATCGGTCATCGTTGCGGCGACAGCGGGTGACAGCACTTGAACATTTGTTTCAGCATCTTGTCGATAATCGTAGATCACCCGGCAGGTTTTTAAGTCTTGAGGCTTGGCACAATCACTGCTGTCGAGAATGCGGTTGATCGTATGGGGGCGGTTACGGATACCCTGATTGGCAAGAACGCCAAATGCGCCAGTCATTTGCAAGAGCGTCACCTCGCTTTGACCTAAGATTAAGCCTGGTGTCGCATTTATCTCAGAATGAATGCCCATCCGTTGGGCGGTTTTAACGACATTATCCAACCCGACGGTTTGGGCAATGCGAAGCGCCACCGCATTCTCTGATAGGGCCAAAGCTGTATACATGTCTAGACTACCTGAGCCAGAATGACAGCCCTGAAAAGACTGACCTTGCCAATCTAGCGGCGCACAAGAGAAGGTTTGACTGGGGGAGATGCCTTGCTCGATCGCCGTCGTATAGGCAAAAACCTTAAAGGTTGAGCCGGGCTGGCGGAGTGCCTGTGTGGCTCGATCGAACTGACTTTTCTGAAAATCATAGCCGCCGACTAAAGCCAGCACTTCTCCAGTACTGGCATTGAGAGTCGCGATCGCTCCCTGGGAATATCCCGCTGCTGCTCCTGCCATATCAATGTTGTTTTTCAGCGCCCCCTCAGCCTTGGCTTGAATCTGGGGATTAAGGCTACTTTCGACAATAAAATTACCTTCCTGCGCCAATTGTGACCCCAGTAGTTGATCGAGTTCATCAAAGACTTCACTGTAGAAGTAGGGGGCGGTCGTGCTGCTCAATTCTTGGATGGCAGCCGGATTGATCTGAATCCGCGATCGCCGTGCCCGTTGCGCTTCCTCCTGGCTAACCTTACCCTGAGCCGCCATGCGGTTGATGACGCGATCGCGCAGCTCCACAGCAGTCTGATAGTTTCTGACTGGGTTAAACGTATTGGGAGCAGGCAGAATGCCTACCAGCGTGGCTGCCTCTGACAAGTCTAAATCTTTTGCAGATTTGCCAAAGTAAAACTGGGCAGCATCGTCAAACCCGTAGGTGCCGTTGCCCAAATAAACCCGATTCAGATACTTCAATAGCAGAAAATCTTTGCTGTAGAAAGTTTCTAGCTTGACAGCAACCACGGCTACCCGGAGTTTTCGCCCAGCTGAATCTTGAGTGCCCACATAGTCTCGAAAGATATTACGAGCCAACTGCTGGGTGACAGTACTGCCCCCTTCTCGGATGCCACCGCCCCGAAGATTGGTCAACAATGCTCGCAGTACGCCAAGCGGATCGACTCCGAGATGCCAGTAATAACGAGAATCTTCTGATGCCACGACTGCATCGGGCAGGTAGTGCGAAAAATCTGAGAGCTGCTGTACCTCGTGATGAGCCTGGGCGTGAGACGATCGCAACGGAGTCTCATTATCACGGGCTAAAACAATAACTGGGCCCTGGACTGAGTCAGGCAAAGGCCGCACGGTAAACCGCTGCCACTGCACCCCGACCCAAATTGCGGTGACGGCAGTCACTCCGGTAAAGCCATATAGCCCATACTGAGCGGTGCGAATATACCAGGGCGGCGGATTGAGATATTGAACGCGCACTGCCGCTGCCAGTTCGGGTGGGCCCAGTGTCAAGATATCGCCATTCCGCAGTCTGAGCTGGTTGAGCCGTCGCTTCCCTCGATAAACGCCGTTGGTCGAGTTCTCATCCTTAAGCACAAAAGGTGCGTTGCGCTGCTGGCGGTCTCGTGTAATCGAGAGATGAACCTGACTCACCACAGGATTACGCACCACAATATCGCAGGATTTTGAGCTGCGCCCCAGGAGATAGCGATCGCCCAACAAGGGGTAAACTTCTGCTTGGTCAGCTTCAGCCTCCTGCACCCGCAGTTCTGGCACTTTGGCATTTGGCTTTAACGCCAGTTTAGAAAAATCAACTCTAGCCTGAACGGTTTGTACAGCTTGAGTCAAAACGCCAAACAGGGTCTTAGGTCGATTTGGAGGTGGCGGAGGAGGCTGGGGAGTCATGCTGCATTAACGCAGAGGTCGGATAGAAGCAGGGAAGCGATCGAACGGGGCACGATGCCAGATTCTGTTACGAACCATTCTACCCACTGTATTTGTATCCGCATCAAGATTGACTTGAATATCGTTCTAAGTTCTATATCAAGTTCTAAATACTATCTTTATGGATAGTTTTGATAGATCTGCCCTGCCCCGACAGTGGCAGAATCTAGCTCCAAGCCAGCCGTTGCTCTAGTTCGCCTGTTCTGTATTCCCGGCTTTTACCCAACCCTCGATATTGCTACCTTTTAGTCTGATCCGTTCCCATTCGCCATCAGAACTCGTTTCAAGCACCGTGACCTGATCGTTGTAGTTGATACCGCCGATTCGCCCAGAGTCGCGGCTAGGGTCTTGCCGCAACACTAAGCCAATGGGTTCGGTGACACGAGCGGCATGTGCCCCTGGTTCTAAAGGAGTCGGTGTCGGGGATGGCGAAGCAGAGGGCGAAGCAACTGGACTGGGAGACGGAGCAGGGCTGCGAACGGGAGATGCTACAGGCGATCGGTTCACAGCGGGCTTGGTCTGTGGGGGTAAGTCATTGTCAAAAACGGGTTTGGGAGGCAGAGCTGCGAGACGAGTCATCATGTA
>JBBSFA010000416.1:0-4193 GCA_038239185.1 Elainellales cyanobacterium
CACATCTCGTCGCTGACTAATTCGTCCACTTCCACCTGTTGCACTTCTCCATTATGGACTTGCTGCGCCTTGTGAGCGGCTTGGCGCACCACACTAAGGAAGCTTACAAAAATAACTTGATTAACTAAGCGAGCTTTCTCGGCACGATCCGATAGTTCCATTCGCCATGAAATCGACAGCGCTGAATCGCAATGGCGTTGAACTGTTCATCGGTGACTTGAATCTCTGTGGGATAAAGATTGTCATCCATCTGGGCGTGAACCTCCAAGCCTGTCTGGGTCATGGTGTTGCCAATGAAGTTAATCACCGTCTCCAAACTCGTCAAGGGTTTTCCACGCCAGTTGGTCGTGATATGACAGAACAAGCGGTGTTCAATCTTATTCCATTTGCTGGTTCCTGGCGGGAAATGGCACAGATGGAGCGTCAAGCCAGTTTCATCGGCGAATTCTTGCAGTTTGAGCTTCCAGAGCCGATTGCGGTAGCCATTGCTGCCGCCACAATCAGCGGTAATCAGCAGATGTTGACTGCGACGATACTGGGCTTGCCCCAGTTGCTGCCACCAGCGTCGAATCGATTCAACGGCAAACTCTGCGGTATCGGGGTCAATCCCCACGTTCACCCACCCTTGGTTTTGGGTCAGGTCATAGATGCCATAGGGAATCGCTTTGCCCTGGGTCTTATCGGGAAAGTCGTGGGTTTTGACCGTCGTCGGGGTTCCCTTGGGATGCCATTCTTGCCCATTATTTTTGAATTGACCGATGTTTTCCTTCTTTTTGGTATCAATCGAGATCACTGGACGATGCTGGTGTTGAAACGCTTCGACCTGTTGAGCAATGTGTTGAAACTGGGCATCGCGATCCGGATGCTGCTGCCCTTCCTGGGTCTTGCGATCGCTCTGCAAACTGTAACCCAGTTCTAGCAACAAGGTATAAACCGTCATTGCACAGACTCCATACCCTTGTGCTTGCAATGCACCCGCTAGTTGATTGACACTTTTGCACGTCCACCGCAACGGGCATTCGGGTTCTCCCCGACTGCTGGGTTCGACCAAGCGATCCAATGCTTCTAGAATCGAGGGGTCTTGCACTTCCACTCGTTTACGTCCACCTCCTGATTGGCGAATTTGATCCGGTGGCGGCAGTTGAGCCGAGTCTGTCGTGAGTTCCTTCAATCCAGCCCGGATGGTACTCTGGCTCAGACCCGTGGCACGGTGAAGCGCAAGAATCCCGCCATAGCCCAAGGCAGCGGCTTCTGTCGCTGCCCACAACCGACGACTGCGCTCATTGAGCAACGGTGTTAGGTGGTTATACTTGATCTCAATCTGCTCAACCACAGAATCGGGAATCATGATAGAGCCTCAACATCACTCCATTTAGCCTAACTATTCCATTCATTCTAGAATAGAAAAGTTACGCAACTTATTTTTATAAGCTTCCTTCGAGCAACGCGATCTCCACCATACCGTGACAGATAGCGAGCCACATCACCGCACCCTGCCGAGAAGCCAACCAGCGTTATGTCTCGCAGGTCAAGCTGTTTAATCAGTGTTGCCATGTCGTCCGCAAAGGTGTCGAAATCGTAACCGTGACCGGGCTGATCTGAGCGACTACAGCCCCGCTTGTCATAGGCAATGCAGCGCCATCCCTGGCTAGATAAGTCAGTCATCTGGTACTCCCACATATCTGCACCCAGTCCCCATCCATGAATGAAGACAACGGGTTGACCGATACCCCAGTCGTAGTAGAACAAGCGAGTCCCATCCTTTGTTTCGATGAGCGATCGCCTGGATGAGTGTTGTGCAGGCTGCACCGCTGAATTATGGGTTGTCTGCAACATCGTTTTTAACCTCAATCGATATGACATAATCGTGCCAAAGGTAGATAATCAAGGCAATTACCTTACAGGTAATCAAAGTCGCCGTAAGCTTAACTATGCAGCAACGCACTATCACTCCCAATTCCCAATCTGATTCATTTGGAACTCTGCTCAAGCAATGGCGCAACCAACGGGGTTTCAGTCAGCTTGATCTCGCTGTCACCAGCCAGGTTTCTCAACGCCACATCAGTTTTCTTGAATCGGGACGCGCCAAACCTAGTCGAGACATGGTGCTACAATTGGCAGCCGTTTTAGAAATTCCGCTCAGACAGCAAAACTTGATGCTGACAGTAGCCGGATTCGCTCCCATTCACACTCAGACCGACTTGTCGGCTCCTGAAATGACCTCAGTTCGCAGGGCACTCGATTTTATGCTGCAAAAGCAAGAACCCTATCCAGCCTTTGTGGTCGATCGTTATTGGAATTTAGTTCTAACCAATGATGCAGGAACTCACCTTCTCACAACTTTCATTGATTCAACCCAACTTCAGACCCATTTCCATCAAGATGGAAAAGTTAATTTGATGCGAGTTCTCTTCCATCCCCAAGGATTGCGTCCGTTCATCGCCAACTGGGAGAAACTAGCAGGACGGTTGCTGCAACGATTACAGCGTGAAGCTATGACAGAAGATGAGCAGTCTACACTATTGCTAACTGATGAGCTATCCAGGTGTTGCTGAACTTGGGCATCCCTCAAAGCGACCGTCGCAGGATGCATTACTTCTCACAACCCATTTCAAGCACGATCATCTGGAGTGGACATTTTTCTCGACGATCGCGACATTAGGAACTCTCTACGACATCACCCTTCAGGAACTGCGAATTGAGTGTTTATTTCCCGCAGACGAAGCCACTGAGCGAGATTGGAGTCATTAATTCCATATAGCTAATCATTGCCTAATACCAATTTACTGTGAAGCTGCACAAATCATTGAGAGCTGAAACCTTTGATTCAGGAGCTTTTCGAGCCTTTTAATTATGTGTAGCTTCATATAAAAATGGTATAAGGAGTTATCCAATCAATGAAAAAACAGACGTTAGCAAATCGACTACAAGCCATGCCCAAAGTAGAGATTCACATTCACTTAGTGGGTGCGATCGATGCTGAGACTATTTATCAGATGGCACAAAAAAATCGGGTTGAACTCCCTGTAACTTCATTAGAGGAGTGGAAGTCATTTTATCAGTTTCGGGATCTAGCTCATTTTGTTGAAATCTATACTGTTGCCAGTCGTTGTATCCAAACGCCCGAAGACTATGCATTGATCGTGGAGCAATTTCTAAAGCATCAAGCAGCGCAAAATATTCAGTACAGCGAAGTGCATTTTGGCACAACACTGCATGTGAACAAATTTTCAGATAATGAATTAATCGATGCATTAAAAACAGGATCAATAACGGGTGAAATCAAGTATGGTAGCCGTGTCAAATTTATTGCAGGCATTTCCCGTCATCAACCGCATTTGCAAGGTCGTGCTTTGGAGTGTGCTCTACATGGCAAAGAAGAAGGAATCATTGTCGGTTTGGGTCTTGCAGGATTAGAGACAGGACACCCACCAGAAAATTTTATCGAAACGTTTGCAGAGGCAAAACGGCAGGGCTTACGATTAGTTGCTCATGCTGGTGAAACAGAAGGTGCGAAGAGCATTTGGGGTGCATTAAAGAATTTACAGGTTGAACGGATTGGTCACGGAATTCGGTGTCTAGAGGACAATGCGCTGATTGAGGAACTTCGCATCTTACAAACACCGCTTGAAGTTTCACCTCAAAGCAATTACTGTCTCAGCGTTGTGCCACGCTCTCAACCACATCCAATTCGTCAGCTAATTAATGCTGGAATCTATTGTACCCTCAACTCTGATGATCCACCCATGTTTAACACCAATTTAGTCAATGAATACTTGACTCTAGTTGCTCAGGGCTTTTCCTGGAAAGAACTGTGGCAGTTGAATCTAAATACGCTGGAAGCGACGTTTCTGAGTGAAACAGAAAAGGTAATATACCGTACCCAATGGCAAGATTTTTAGAGATATTTAGAGAGGAATGAGTTTTCACTACAATCAGGATTACAAAGTCTTTCCTAAAATGAATTAGTCCCCAGTTTGATAAAACTCTGCGATCACTTGTGCCTTCACTGCATCCAGCGGAAAGTTTTTAGGATAGGTGGAATACATTAGCATGATACCCTGCAACGTTGAGGAGAAATAAATCCTGATCAGCCTGAACACAGAAGACCTTCGATCCCTTGGCTATCTTAGTTTAGGAGTAGAAAAAATCATGACATACAACTTCTTAAAATCCCATTGGCTACAGGCTTC
>JBBSFA010000417.1:0-4192 GCA_038239185.1 Elainellales cyanobacterium
AGAGCTTATCTGGCTAGTTCGGGTGGATGTGATACCGCTCAAACTCAATTCCTTCAGTGATGACCACTTTTTGATTCTGTTCAGCAAGCTGCCGGTTCTGCCTGCGCCCGAAGCCAATCCAACTGCTTTATCTCCATCCGCACGGCAGAAAAAAAGCCAGGAGCAAGCGGAAATTCTGCGGCTGGAGCAGGAACTTGACACAACGAAAGCTTATCTGCGATCGATCATTGAAGAGCAACAAGCCACCAATCAAGATCTGAGGGCAGCGAACGAAGAGGTTTTGTCCAGCAATGAAGAGCTGCAAAGCACCAATGAAGAACTGCAAACCGCCAAGGAAGAAATTCAGGCGACCAACGAAGAGCTAAGCACAATTAACGACGAGCTATACCGTCGCAATGCAGAAACGATGCAGGTGAGCAGCGATTTCCAAAATCTGCTGAGCAGCATCAATATTCCCATCCTGATGCTAGAAGGAGATCTGCGAATTCGCCGCTTCACCCCTACCGCCGCCGTCCTGTTTAACCTAATTCCCACGGATATCGGTCGCCCCCTCAGCGATATCAAACACAATCTGACGATCGCTGACCTGAATACGCAAATCCTGGAGGTGATTGACACGCTCCATCTCAGAACCCAAGAGGTGCAAGATCAATCAGGACATTGGTATGACCTGCGGATTCGTCCCTACCGCACGATCGACAACCGGATCGATGGCGCAGTAGTCGTGCTGGTAGAAATTGATGCCCTCAAACGCAGCACCGACCAACTGCGGGAGGCGCGAGACTATGCCGAGGCGATCGTCCAGACAGTGCGCGAATCTCTGGTAGCGCTGAATGCAGATCTCCAGGTGATAAAGGCAAATCAGCCGTTTTACACCACCTTTCAGGTCACGCCCAGCGAGACAGAGAACGTGCAGATCTTCGAGCTGGGCAACAGGCAATGGAATATTCCCCAGCTCCGATCGCTGCTAGAAGACCTGTTGCCCCACAACACCCAAATCGAAGACTTTCAGGTCGAGCATGAGTTTGAGCACATTGGGCGAAAAACGATGCTGCTCAACGCCCGCAGAATGATTCAAACCAATGGAGATCAACTCATTCTGGTCGCGATCGAAGACATTAGCGATCGGCGGTCGTGAGCGATCGGCGGATTCTGCGAATTTATTCTCTAAATATCGACATTAACTTTTGTATCTGAATGCAACCAAATAGTCAGTGATTCGACACGGTATCCGCACGCATCAAACATCATGACAGCTTGATCTAACGGTTGAGCGCCTACTTTTTGTTTGTTAAACTTATCACTTCTTTTGTTTTTTGGCTCTTCCGGGTTTGCGTTGATTAGCTAATCTTATATGCGCTTTTAGCAAGGGTTTCAGCTATTGTGGCAAAGCATCTCGGTATCGCCCAATACTTTTTCACCAAGAACCCAGAAGAGCCTGTTTTTTTAAGAATAAGAGTCTTAGCATAAGCTTTAAGACTAGAGCCTTTTGGTTCAAATTCTGAGCCTATGCTTTACAGGTTGATTTTCTAGCTAAACTGCTTAAACCAAACATAGTTAAACTAGCAGCATGGAGGTCTTTCAAGAGATAGAGGCTGTTTATCGTCGAGCGTTGATCTTACGGCAGTACGCTTCAGAGTTGCCTGTCCAGGAAGATCTGCTAGAAAAAGCGCTGCTGGATCTTTACTTTGTCTTAGAAGAATTACAAACCGCTCAGGACAAACTGCATCAACAAAATCAACAGTTGATTGCCGCTCAACACAGGGTCGAGTTAGAAAGTCAGCGCTATCGGGCATTGTTTGAACTCGCGCCCAATGGATATCTGGTGACCGATTTGCAAGGCAAAATCTACCAGGTCAATCACCACGCAGCCACTCAGTTGTTCAATACTCCCCCAGAGTATTTGATCAACGAACACTTGCTTGTGTTTATTCATGAACCCGATCGCCCCAGTTTTATCGATCAGTTGGCGACGCTTGCCCCTGGGCAAACTTGGGAAGTCAGGCTTAATCCTCGCAGCGAAGCCATTATTTGGGCGGCGATCGCTGTTATCCGGATTCAATCGGTTCGGGGGCACGAGGATATGTTGCTTTGGTCACTCCATGATATTACACTCCGCAAGCAGTTAGAATCGCAGTTGCAACATGCCTATGAAGCGCTAGAAATACGATTTGAAGAAAAGTCAGCGGAGCTGAATCTAGCTAGCTCTGCCCTAAAACAGGCATTTGACAAGCGCCAGCAGGCAGAATCAAAAGTTAGTTTACAGTTGCTGCAAAGAGTTAACGATCGCCGACAAATAGAACAGGCAATCCATGCCCAGGCAGCGCTAGTTACCCCTGTCGCTGATGCTATTTTCGTGCAGGATTTAAATCATCGTGTTCTATTTTGGAGCAAAGGAGCGGAGCAGCTATATGGATGGGCTGCTGCTGATATTTTAGGAAAATCTGCTAGCATTCTGTTTCCGCAAACGGATACCATTCAACTTGCCTATGCTCAAATCATTGCAGAGTTTTCCCTTTCCGTAAGAAGCGCTTCATGGCAAGGGCAAGTCGATCAAGTCACCCATGACGGCAACCTGATTGCAGTAGAGAGCCGCTGGGACTTGGTGCAAGACGCAACTGGACAACCCCAGTCAATTTTGGTCACCAACACTATCACTGAGAAATCGCGGTAGGCGGGAAGCTTAGCTACTGTAGTGCTGAGAGGAAAGCGACACGGCGAATTAATTCGATGTCTGTTTCTACCGTTCACAGCTTGTGTTTGAAGTCCATCCCAATTCGTAAATACCATAAAATACGGTCGGAGTAGAACATTCTAAAACAACTCACACTCTTAAGAAGAGGCGACGGCAATCCCGAAAGCTTCCTGAGTCAGAGGAGCGATCGCACTGTGTTAAATTTAATGTCACAGCGTCATGGAAGACGGCAATGACATCCCAGATTATTTATCCTCACATCGAAAAGCCACAGAATCAGCCTGCTCACCTCCAACGGCTGCCCCGGATTCGAGTTGCCCAGATTGTCATAGATTATCTAGCACAGGGTTGGTCAGTCGAAGAACTCTGTCGCCAGCACCCTTACCTGCGTCCCGCTGAGGCACATGCAGCGATGGGATATTACTTTGACAATCAGGATGAGATTGACAGCGAAATCCAAGCTGAATGGGAACAGACCCAGCAAGAGAAACTTCAGGCTTCTGCCTCTCCATTTGCTGTCCGAATGAGAGCGCAAGGACTTTTGTAAGTGGCTGTTCGGTTATACATGGACGTTCACGTGCCTCAAGCCATTACCAATCAGCTCCGCCAGCGCGGCGTAGAGGTTCTAACTGCCATTGAGGATGGTACAAACGAATTGCCAGATCATGAACTTCTAGAACGAGTGCGGCTGCTAGAACAAGTGATTTTTACGCAAGATATTCGTTTCAAAGCGCTGGCTGAAGCTTGGCAACGCCATAGCAAACCGTTTGCAGGGTTGATCTTTGGGCATCAGCGAGGAGGCACGATCGGGCAATATGTCAAAGATTTGGCGCTAATTGCAGAAGTTTCTGAGCCTGAAGACTGGTGGAATACGGTTGAACATTTGCCCTTTTAGCGATCGGGTAGCTCAATGATTTCCTAAAAGTGGATCTCAACCCAATTCCGAAAGCCCCTGAGTCAGAAGGGCGATCGCCATCCGCTACAAAATCCGCTGCCGTTACTCCTCCCCAAAGCAGCACTAGCGTTCTAGCCAAACTGCCCGCATCCCGATCGCCTTTGCCCCCTCATAATCTTCCTTGAAGCTGTCGCCAATATGCCACGCAGCCGTTGGAGGACAATAGTGCTTAGCCAGCGCCGACTGAAAGATTAGCGGGTCGGGTTTAGCGGCTCCGACTTCGGTGGAAATGGTGACTGAGGTGAAATAGTCTGTCAGGTTGAGCGATCGCAGCACTGCGTAAAGCCGAGTGTCAAAGTTGGACAGTACACCCAGCTTGATGCCCTGACTGCGCCAGTAGTCTAGAAACGGCAGCGTATCGGGATAGATAAACCAGGGTTCGGCGCTGGCAAAGTAGGCATAGAGTTCGGCAAAGAAGGCAGAGAAATCAGCGAACTGGTGATAAATGCCTGCTCGTCGAAAGGTATCCTGGGCGATCGCCTCCCACCACTCGTATTCTTTGCGCGGAATCTCTGCGATCGGCACACCTGGAAATGCCATCG
>JBBSFA010000418.1:0-4189 GCA_038239185.1 Elainellales cyanobacterium
ACAAGTGGTGTAGAAGAACACAGTGTCTCTTCTTTGTCCCGGATCACAATCTAAAAGTGGCGAAAGCTCTAGAAGTAGCGAAAGCTCCAGAGCAGTCAACGAAAACCGTCGCTCACCCTGTCCTTGTCCGTAGCCTCATTGCCGTATCCCGTACAGGCGCATTTCAAGCGTTGGAGGTGCAATCCCTTCAGCACATCGCCCTTTAAGACAAACATCGCCCCTTAAGACAAACATCGTAAGTGTTTGCCTTCTCTTTCTTTAAGCACGTCTTCAAGTCATACGCATGAATATCAAACCCCTTCGTCTGGTTAAATCAGGATTTGCTGTTGTTGGAACTGTCCTTGGATTCAGCCTGCTGAACGCTCTTTCGCCAGTTGAGCTATTGAGTTTGGCTCAGTGGGGGCAAGCCCCACAGGCATTAGCCCAAAATACTCCCGATGCCGAAGAAGGTGTGAATGTCCGGGTTTATCAAGCGGCGAGTCCGGCGGTTGTCTCGATCGATGTCGGTGACGCAACGGGCAGTGGCAGCATTATCTCGCCCGACGGTCTGGTTTTAACCAATGCTCATGTGATCAACGATGCTCATGGAGTCAAGGTCACGCTGGCAGATGGTCGAACCTTTGATGCAGATATAGTAGGGTTTGGTGATGCCGGACTGGATCTGGCGGTTGTCAAAATTCGCGGGCAAAATAACCTGCCAACCGTCAAATTCGCGGCTCCGACTTCGATCGCCGTTGGGCAACGAGCTTTCGCGATCGGCAATCCGTTTGGGCGGTTTCAAGGCACTTTCACCACAGGCATTGTCAGCCGGATCGATCGCGATCGGGGCTTGATTCAAACGGATGCGGCAATTAACCCAGGCAATTCTGGGGGGCCGTTACTCAACAGCCAGGGCGAAATGATCGGCGTGAATAGCGCTATTTTTGCTCCTACCAGAGGCGAAGGCGGAAACATTGGCATTGGGTTTGCCATTTCAGTGGATAAAGTGCAGCCGTTTTTGGTGGCAGTCAAAGAAGGGCGCGCTCCCCGCACTGCACAAGCCGCTTCGCCTTTCTTTGGCGAGAAGTCGCAGCCGATTACGCTCAATAGCGCCGTGCAGGGCAAGCTCGATCGCAGCAGCAGCACACTCCCTTCAGACAACAGCTACTTCAACGCTTATACCTTCCAGGGCAGAGCGGGGCAGCATGTAGTGATTGAGATGAACAGCAGCGAAATTGATCCCTACTTGATTGTGCTGGCTTCTGACGGTCAGGATATTGCTCAAGATGATGATAGCGGCGGCGGTTCTAACTCTCGCGTAGATATCGCTCTGCCTGCCAGTGGCACTTATACCATCCTGGCAAACTCGTCTAAATCGGGTGAGACAGGCAGCTACAATCTGAGATTTGCCGCAGCGAGTCCGGGAACTCAGCCACCTCCTTCGCAGCAGTCTCCTCAGCAAACTCCTCAGCAAACTCCTCAGCAACCCCCTCAGACGGGTAGAGCGTTGCTGCGCGAGCAAGGCAGACTCGGAACAGGTTCGCCAGTTTTGCAGTCTGATGGCAGCTTCTACCAGCAGTACAGCTTCCAGGGCAATGCAGGTCAAACGGTGACGATTTCGCTAGACAGCCCTGATTTCGACACTTACCTGATTGTGTTGGATGCCAATGACCACAAGATTGGCGAAAACGACGATGTGTCATCTAGCAGCACTAACTCGCAATTGACGCTGACTCTGCCTGCAAACGGCACCTATCGCATCATTGCCAATGCTTACGATCGCTCTGGTCAAGGCAGCTATACGCTAGTAGTTCGCTAGAATCGATTCTGCAAGCAAACACAAAGAGGGCCGCAAGATTTGCGGCTCTCTTTGTGTTTGGACTTTGTGTTCAGAAACTCATTAGTTGGGGCGATCGAAGAATCGTTCTAGTCTGGAGCGTAACTAAACAACGTTACCTCAAGAGCGCCGAGTCGCGAAATAACCCGCATAAATCGATGAATCGTCAGACTGACTGGTCACCGATCGACTAACCAATATATTGAGCTTCAGCTTCTAGCTGACGAACTAGCGCTTCATCGCCTTTTGCCCTAGCAACTTCTAGACGGTGCTGAATATTTTTGCGAAGGGTCTCACGATGAGCTTGGGTTGCTTGTGTGATGACTTGTTGACGATTTTTGTTCATGATGGACATCCTTAGAAAGTTTAATGTGCTGTCTCAAACAACTCATCCAGAATAACATAAATTTCAATACCGTATGATAAGCTACAAAATTTTTTCAAAAAATGTATTCATCAATACAGAAGTTTCTGAATTAGCTTAAGCAACATCCTACTTTTGGTTGACAATAGGTTCAACCGTGGAAACCGCATCGATCGCTAACCTCACTCCTCCAATCCGTACAATCTAGGATCTAGACAAAGAAAAACCCCAGAGTTTCCTCCGGGGTTTGAATCAGGGTGCATCTACCACTCACTTTTACCCAAGATGAGGGAGATGTCCGGGTTTATGCGGGTAGTTTACAAACGTTTTACACTTCATGTGGGGTTTTAGAAGATTTTGCGGAGTTTTCCAGGAACGTAGCGGATCGTAACGCTAGCTCTTACCAATTTTTCGTTGAGCATACGTAAAGTTTTCAAGAAATCATGGTTAATTCTGTAGCAAGTTTATACATCGTCGGCGCAGGACCCGGTGATCCGGATCTGCTGACGATCCGGGCGCAAAAGCTGCTCTCCCAAGCGGATGTGGTGCTATTCGCAGACTCGTTGATCCCGGATCAGATTTTGCAAATGGTACGCCCTGATGCTGAAATTATCCGCACTGCCGACAAAACCCTGGAAGAGATTTTGCCGATTTTGATTGAACGGGTGCGATCGCATCAGCTAGTCGTGCGGCTGCACTCTGGCGATCCCAGTTTATACAGCGCTGTGCATGAGCAAATGCAGGCTTTAGTAGCGGCGGACATCCCATTTGAAGTCGTGCCTGGGATCAGCGCGTTTCAAGCGGCTGCCGCCAAACTGAAGCTAGAGCTGACGGTCCCAGGGTTAGTTCAAACCATTATCCTGACCCGAATCAGCGGACGGACGCAAGTGCCAGAGACGGAAGAATTAGCCGCGCTTGCCGCCCATCGCGCTAGCCTTTGCCTCTACCTAAGCGCCCGTCATGTGCAAAGCGCCCAAGCGAAACTGCTGCAACACTATTCGCCAGATCTGCCGATCGCGATTTGCTTCCGGTTGGGTTGGGAGGACGAGAAAATTCTGCTAGTACCGCTGAGTCAAATGGCAGAGACGACCGAACGCGAAGATCTGGTGCGGACAACGCTCTATGTAATCAGTCCGGCATTAGAGGGTAAAGAAATAGCAGGACAGCGATCGCGGCTCTATAGCCCCGATCACGATCGGCTGTTTCGCCAGTTAAGTTAAGGCTTTTGGGTGGCGATCGCGATCTGGACTCCCTCAATTGCCCTGAGCCGATCCATCACTTGAATCACTTTGCCGTGGGTTACGGCTTCATCGGCATTGAGAATGACGACGGGCTGTTGGCCTGTGAGGGCGAGGGCGCGAACTTGGGCATCGATGTTGTCTAACGTCATGGGCTGACGGTTCAATGCCAGCCTGCCCTGGGCATCGATCGTCACGACCGTCTGAGTTTGCGGCTGGCTTTGAGACGTGGCGGCTTTGGGCAAATTGACTGTCAAGCCCATAGAGTGGGTGAGCGAGAGCGTTGAAAAGATAAAAAACGTCAGGATGGCAAAGATCACGTCGATCATCGGCACGATGTTGATCTGATAGGGGGGTTCGGGATCTTCAGGTAGACGCATTGGGTACTCCCTCGCGATCGTATCGCCGACGATGAATCAGTTCTAACTGTCCGCCATATTCTTGGATTAAGGCAATCTGCCGCTGATACAGTCCTCGGAACGTATTGGCAAAAAGCAGCGTGAAAATCGCCACGACGAGTCCGCTGGCGGTCGCAATTAACGCCTCGCTGATGCCGCCCGTTACACCTGTGGTGTTGCTGCCCGCGACATCGCCAATCTTGAGCGAGGCAAAAGAATTAATTAAGCCCAGCACGGTTCCTAGCAGCCCCAGCAGCGGCGAGACGCTAATAATAGTATCAAACACGGTGTGAAATCGCTTGAGCAGCGGGATTTCTGCCTGCGCCGAGGTTTCCAAAGCCAACCGAAATTCGGAAGCAGTAGCCTGATCGAT
>JBBSFA010000419.1:0-4174 GCA_038239185.1 Elainellales cyanobacterium
CATTGTTCGTTCCTCCTATTTGGGTTTTGCGTAAGGATTCAGGAGTGTCTTCGCCTGTGGACTGGACGCTGCTGTTTACGATTTGAGCGCCTTGAGTCGCAGCAGGTCGGGCATAGTCCACAGCGGCAGCTCCCCAAGTGGCAGGCTTAGCCCAGTCAAAAGCAACCGTCCCCGGCTTCCCTGCAATCAGATAGGCGATCGTGCCGATACCTGCTGTGAGTCCAGCAACGCCGCCCACGATGCCGATCGCTCGAAGGAATGACTTGCTTGGGTGAGTGCATACCCACCACACTGAAACAACACCCTCAGCGACTTCCCCGACAATTCCGCGAACCGCTTTGCCCGCGTTGTAAGCCTTACCATCAGTGCCATTTGGACGGGTTTGACCTGTTGCGTTTGACATTTAGAATCTCCGGTTTAGTTAATAGTTTGAACGATAAAAGATTGAGCAGTCTGATTAATAGAAGGGGGCGATCGAGCTTGCTGGGTGTGCCCGTGTGTAGCTCCGTGTGTGGGGTGTGTGTAATAAAAACACACGGCTAAGCGGTCAAAATTGCGTTTTCTGAAACCCGTTCCTAGAGCCAATACACGGCATACACGGTACACACGGGCACACACAACACACGGCTTAAAGCTCTGAAAACTGGTCATTTTGACTCCCTCTCACTTTCCAGTGTGTGTCCGTTAGTTTTACGAGGTGGAGTGCTCCCATTTCTGTTAGCAGCTCTCTGAATTGAGGCCTTAGAAATTTATTGTTTCTTGCCCAATTGCTGAATGTTTTGTCGATTGAGAGAGAACCATTTGCCTCCAGTTGTTCGGACCTGCGAAAGAAGAGATATCTGATTAGTTTCTTGTGGTTGTCGGAGAGGTTTTTGATAGCTTCCAAATAGGCTTCAAACTGTTCGTCGGACAGCTCAGCAAGATCAGGGTATTCGTCGTCGTCAGAGCTTGGGGATACGCTGCCAGCCTCAACTTGGATCTGATACAGCTTTTCCATTTGCTGTCTAACGTCTCTCAGGTTCTTTGGATCAAGCGCTTTGTCTACCATCGCTAATGTTTTAGGGTCATACTGCGGCTCTGTTTTCTCGATCGCTGCACCTTTGATTTGCAGGTGATGGAATAGGTCAGCAAACTCCGATCGAATCCTTGTTGGGTTCAGAAACTCAGGAATGACAAACCGCTCATAGCTTGCGTCATCGTTGAAGTCTGCGCCTGGTGGTTTGAACTTTGCCCGACCAGAAAACACAGCCTCAGATTCATCGTTGTAGTCAGCTTCCAGCTCCAACACAGCGCTTTTGTTTTGCCATGCCGCTAGATACCCCGTAGGCATTGCTTCGCCGCCCATCTGTCCTTTGTCGCGTCCGTGGCAGAGGAAAATGTAGTAGTTGAAAAACTTGCGATTATTGCGGATTGCATCACCAACGCGATCGCTGGAAAACCTAGCAGACTCACGGCTCTTATCCATGCAGAGTGAGCCAAACTCATCAAAAATGGATGTCACAGCATCAGCCTTAGATGCCCGTCTAGCTGAAAGGATGCCAGCAGATGAAAGGATATCAATCTCATTCTCGAAGACCTTGCCAATCAGCCAGATACCGCGCTCTACGTTAATCTCTCCATGTGGGTCGCAGGTGTAGACCTTGTGCCCTCGGATGATCGCTCGCAGGAATGCGATCGCGCTGGCAATTGAACTTTTGCCGCTGCCAGCAGGCGCAATGATAATCAGACTCTCGCAGCCCAAGCACTTCTTGAGTGCCGGACAGCCTTCCAGCACTGCCAGCATCCGCTCCCTCAGCATGGGAATTGCTTGCGGCTGCGGGGGCAGTGCAGCGATCGGGGTGTCTTCCGAGTCCAGCGCTTTAGGCAGAATGCGATCGGGTGTTCCACTGCTAGCAAAAGCGTTCAGCCCTAATACGATCGAACCGCCAATGACTTCTAGAACGCCAATCATCGCCCCAGTTTTCTTGTGCTTTAGGACAATGGACTCCCCATTTTCAGCGGCTTTGCTAATGGCTGCAAGCTCACTGTCACTGTAGTTCTGGGGATTAGACAGCGATCGATTCAGTCCATCGCCAATCAACACGGTTGCGACTGCGGTCAATCCCCAATTCAAGATGCGTTTGGTCGGTTTAGAGAGGTACATAAGGCTTAAGGGGCGGGTGTTCCAGGCGTGGGATTGTTGGCTTGAATCTGTGTCAGCCCTGATTGTGTTTGGTCGGGCACCGCCAGCTTTTGAGCGAATGGTTCAGATGAAGGCAAGCGCTGAATGATTTGATAGGCGATGCGTCGATTGTTTGCCATTGCTTGTAAGCTCAGGCTGGATGCAGGTAACTTCTCACCTGGTGGATAAAGCGCCATCATTGCGGCTCTGAACCTTGCTGCGCCTGCGGTCGCCTTGTAAAGGTCGCGGCTGTAGATGCCATCGTTGTACTGCTTGATGCCGTCACCCGCAAAACGAAGTAGCACACACTTTTGCAGCGCTACATGCTGCTTACATTCGTTCAGGTCAATCACGTTCATCGGGTCAATCGGGTTAAAACGACCTTCCTGCAATTCTTTCAGCGCTTCACTGTTGAGTCTGTTAGCTTCGATCGTCGTCAATGCAGAAACGTCCTCGGTCATCAAACGGGAAGTTATCTTTTCGTATTCAGGGATGACTGAGTACATGCGATCGATGTACTCGGTTCCGCTAGTAGCGTCGGTTACGCCTGCCAGAGTCTCAGGGTTAATCTGAGATGCCAGCATGTTTTCGCCGCCTACTGGTTTAGAGATTTTTGTTTCGCTGTCGTTGAAAACCAGTAATACCAACAGAAACAGTCCGGCAGCTCCGCCTAGTGCAGCAAAGGTAAAGAACCAGTTCCGAGCAGGAACGCGCTGCACTCTACGCATCAACACACTCATGAATGGAAGCAAGTCAGATCGGCAGCGCGGTGCTTGCAGTGTGGTGATTACTTCGTTGCTTAAAGGCTGATAATCTTCAGTCATCGATCGCGACTCCTAAAGCTGTAGCGGTAACGGCAATAACAGTCATCAACGCGCCCGTGTTGGCAAGTTCGTCTTTCTGCTGCTGGCTACCAGAAACACCAGCGCCAATGAACGTTGCAATCCCAAAGCCGAAAGCGGCAATCGCAATGGTTCGGAGGATGTCAGCAGCAACGCAGCGACGTGTAAACCGTTGCATTAGAAGGCTGTCAACCTGGCGTTGTAGAATTTTGCTCTCTAGCTCCAGTTCGTCTAGGCGATCGTCATGACCGTCAACATCTCCCTTGATAAAGCCAAGCTCAGTAGCATCAGCAGTTTGAGTCGCCTGAATCTCTACTAGGCGGCTGCAAACATCATCTCTGAGCAAATCGATGTCACTTTGGCGATCGCTGGTTTCAGTCTCCAAGTCGCGCCGAAGTTCTTGCAGCGCTTCCGCTGTGTTCCGGTAGATGGCTTTGATACCTACAGCAGAACCCAGTTCAGTTGTGCATCGGTGGCACAGGACGTGCTGCTCACTGGGGGAGTCATCAACAAGATGATCGATCGCTTCACTGGATTCGGTTGTGCAATGCTCGTTTAGCATATAGAAATCCTCTGTGATTGTTGAAGGTCAAGGGGAGAGCCGATCGCGTTGTTTCCTAGGCGCTGCGATCGGCTTTTGAATGTCTGCTCTGTTTAGTCGTTTTCAATCTCTACTTCTGTAGAAGTGGGAGGAGTCTTTACTGGCTGAGGCAAATTCCACTGGTTTATAACGATCGGCTTGTAATGCTTGAAGTAATCGCTCAAATCTTCCGCTGGCTCTAATTCCGAGATGTCGATCGGATGATGAATCCAAGAGACAAGCGCTTGAGTTTTGCAGTTAGACAGCCCTCTGATTCGGGTAATTTTTGCGATTCCCTCGATCGCGCCTGGGCAGGCTTTCCACTGGCGATGTCTGAGATTGGGATGCTTGAGGCTGCGGCTGATTGGGCTGTGTAGCTTCGCTGATCGCTTGGTTGGACTTGTTCGGCTTGTTTAGGTATGTCATTGATCAGTTCCTCTTGTTGTGGATAACGTTGGTGAAATTTGAGCTTTGCGGTTTTGACGTAAGCTGTCACGCTTCTAAATTGCATACAATAGAAATAGAAATCTCGTATTTTTTGAAACATGCCAGCTAAAGATTTTTTGAATATAGAACAAAAGGCTCGCTTAC
>JBBSFA010000420.1:0-4173 GCA_038239185.1 Elainellales cyanobacterium
AGGCGGTTGTGACCCGGAGCCTGCTTTTGCCTCGAAAAAGCAATCGCAAAAGCACTTGGAGCGTGAGTTTACTATCCGATCTTATAGTTTTGTAACTTGAGTTTTGTCAGTCAACCAGGTCAGCTACTCTACAGCTTTTCTACTTTTTCTTCAAATTCTCGACCTGAATTCTTACCTGAGATAATCTTGTCTCGTTTCGCCAAAGTAAAGGATAGCGGTTCGTTTTTGGTGGGTACGTGTCTCAGACATCAGTTCACCTCCTAGCTGCTTCTGGCTGAAGTCTATGCTTTTCCAGTCGCCTTGTCATTAGGCACCAAATTCTAAACTATGTGCAAATCCACTAAAAACGAAAGCTTTGCCTTAATCATCGCTACGGCATCCATCACCGCATCGCGCTCGGTCTGAGTCAATGCTGCACTAATCGGGGTCATCGTAGCTGCTCCTGATGTAGACATTTCCCTCTAGAATGCCCACATTCGCAATGCAGCTACATGAACTATTCAAACATCTGCCAAGATTCAGCTTTTTCCCTGCCGCATTTGTTGCCACATCTGCTCATAGGCTTGCTCCATCTCGCGGGTGAAAGCCGCCGCATTCCACAGCGAAGCCGTCTGGCGCGATCGCCGCAACCGCTGGGCAATACGGGCACGTAAAGCGGCATCTTGACCAAGCCGGATGCCCCACTCCAAATATTCGGCATCTGTCCAGGCGATTCCTTCCGAGAGTCCAGCATTAATCATCAGGGTGTAGCTATTGCGGGCGGCAAACTGTTCGCCTACGCGGGTGACGATCGGTAATTCCATCCAGAGGGCTTCTAGTGTGGTGGTTGCACCGTTGTAGGGATAGGTATCTAGCACGATATCGGCAAGAGCTAAATTGGCGCGGTGGGTTTCGTTGGCAGGCACATCGGGCAAGAAGCGGAGGCGATCGCCGCTGACTCCAACTTCTGCGGCGAGCTGCATAAAGAAAGCTTCGAGTTGAGCGCGATCGGATGCAAAGCTTTTGATCAAAAAATAGCTGTTTGGCACGGCTTTGAGAATACGAAGCTGCAAGCGCACATTATCCGAATTGCGCTTCAGTCCCGTTTGCGAACTGAGATAGACGATCGCCTCTGCCGGAATGCCCAACTGATCGCGGCGCAGGCTGGGGGTTCCGACCTCAAAACCATCGACCGCCACGTAGGTTTGGGGCAGTCGCCAGATTTTCTCGGAGTAGTAGGCTTGAGCGTTCTCCGGCAGGACATAAGGATCGGCAATGTAATAGTCGATCGCAGGTAAGCCAATCGCATCATAGCCCAACCACGACACCTGAATCGGAGCAGGCTTGAGGGCAACGGCAGCACAGTTGCCAGCAGAGGTGATGCTGTCTAGATCGACCAGAATATCAATTTGATCGCGATCGATCTGGTCGGCAATCTCACCCGCGCTGTTGGGCAGATGATGGAAGCGATCGCCATAGTGCTGCATAAATCCCTGCTGCAAGGGATCATCCGAGCGGCGCGTGGAATAGAGGTGAATGTCGAAGCGATCGCGATCGTGGTAGGCAAACAGCCAGCGCACCAGCCAACCCACCGAATGCAGGCGCAGACACTCGGATAGATAGCCAATTTTCAGCGGTCTGGTGAGCTGCTTACGGCTGGCTTGATTTTGGCGATAGCGATCGACGCGATCGGACATCCGGGCTTGCAGGTCTTGCTGTCCGGCAAAGGCAACTTGATTGCGAATCGATCGGTTCACTTTCGGATTATCTTCAAAATAGTTGAAGAATATTCCCATTGACATGATTTGATCAGCAGATGTGCTTTGATCAGCATCCACTTTGACCAACAGTTCCTTATGCTTTTGGTAATATTCGATCGCCTCTTCAGTTGATCCGCCTGTCATCAGCAGGCTAGTCAGAATATAGTGCGTGACTGTAATCTGCTCGACCAGGCTAGCAGCGTCTCCCAACAGCCGCTTCGCTAGCGGCAAACTCTCTTTGAGGCTAACGGCATCGCCACTCTGCATCAAAGCAACCGCCTGAAGTAAGACTTGGCGATCGTCTGGAGCCAACTGCACACACCGTTTTGCCAGCTCGATCGCGGCTTGATACTGAGAGCGTTGGTGTAACTGATGGGCTTGGGCAAACAGCGCAGTCAGGTCAGGCGATCGATCGGCGGCAGTCATGGCAGCAGGGGCAGTAGAGTGATTTCGATCCTTCATCTTTCCCATTTTGGGGAAACAATTCACAAATTGATCCGGTAATACTGGAATTAATGCAAAGATAGAAAGTAGCCGTCGGCAAATAGGAGCGATCGATTCGATGACCTTTGACTTCAACGCATCGTCTTCTCTGCGACAGGCTCAACTGATCCTCAATCCCGTTTCTGGCGACGATGAACCGAATCGGATGAAGCTGCCTGAAATTATCGCAGCCCTGCAAGCCGAAGGGATTCAAGCAGAGCCAGCCTTCACGAAGCCAGACGAATCTCCGGCGCTGATTGCCCAGCAGGCAGTCCAAGCAGGCTGTAATTTAGTGATCGTGGGCGGCGGCGACGGCACGGTCAGCGAAGTGGCGAAGGGCTTGCTGCATACTGAGGTTCCCCTGGGGATTGTGCCGATCGGCACTTACAACAATATCGCCCGCAGTTTAGATCTCCCCGATGACATTGAATCTGCCTGTCGCGTCATCGCCCACGGGCAGGTCAAGGCGATCGATGTCGGGCAAGCAAACGGCGAACACTACTTCTTCGAGGGGGCAGGCGTAGGACTCGATGCCATGCTGTTTCCGCTGGGAGAAGAAATCAAGGGCGGAAGTTGGGGACGCATCGTGCAAGCGGCTCGATTGGCGATCGGCTACCGTCCGCAGCCCATCCTGCTCCAGTTCGATCGCCCCCTCGCGCAAGCCCGCCTTGATCCCACTAAACAGCGCAGATTCGTCAACCGTCTGCAACGCCAGCGCCCTCAGCACCAGATTTGGCGATCGCCGCTGCTGATTGTGATTGCCAATGCTCCCTACTATGGCACTGGCTTTACAGTGGCTCCAGGGGCAGTGCTGGATGATGGCATGCTGACGATTAATATCTTCCGCAATTTCAGCAAATGGGAGCTACTGCGGCATTTTTGGTCAATTAGCCGAGGACAATATCGCTACAGCCCCAAGATCGAAACCTACAGCGTGGCAGAAGTCCGATTGACCTCTAGGGCAGAATTGCCGTTTCATGTGGATGGTCATGCGATCGGCACGTTGCCAGTCACTTTCAAATCGATGCGATCGGCGTTGAAGGTAATTGTGCCTATTACCCGGTGCTCTGGCTCGTCGAAGATTAGTGGTTAAAGCACATTTTGAGTGCAGGATTGAAGGGTTCCGCTGCAAGAGTTCGCAATCGATCTTCTATTTTTTGCTTCAACTCTGGTCTGCGCTTGACTATGGTTTTGAACGCCCGCTTAAATGAAGGGGCAAAAACTAAGGATTTCAATTATTTAACTCAGCAATTACATCTTCTACAGATCCTCGGAAGACTTGCCCCGATCGATAAGATTGGTTTGCTTCAGCGATATTGGCAGCAATTTCCGATCGCCTCCGTTCAACTTGTCTACGCTGGAGCAGATCAATCAGCGTTACTTGATCTTCTTCAGGCAGAGCTTCAATCTCTTCTAGAATTTCATTAAAAGTCAAAGTGTTTTCCATCTTTACCTATCCTGCGATAAATGAAAGGTTAGTTAGCTCTGTACTGGTTTCTTTGTATTCAAGCCGATCGCCTCCTGATTCTGACGAGTGCGCTCAATTTCATCAGCAAAGTCTTCATCCTGTTGAAGGTCATCCTCCACTTCAGCCAGCAAAAAAACTTTGCCGTCTGGTAATTTCAGCACAAGATTCTGTTCTCTAGCGATTTGCAGAAGTTCTTCTAGATTTAGCGACTCATTGGACAGATCAACGGTTCTCATAGCGTAAACTCCCTCTCTCGAATGAATAGCTTGTTGTGATCCTTGTAGCCGATCGCTTTGATCTTAATAATCTCGCTCACTTCACTGACATCATATAAGATGCGATATTTTCCAATTCTCAGCTCCCATTAAGCCAGCGGGTTTGGTTGCAGTGGTTTTCGATTTTTGGTTTCAGTCACTGGCTCAACAAGCAGTTGGCGATCGATCGCGTTAAGGATCAACGCTTGTTCAAATTTCCTCAGAAACT
>JBBSFA010000421.1:0-4154 GCA_038239185.1 Elainellales cyanobacterium
TGGAGAGGGCAACGATGAAACCCGATTTGAGGCGAATTGAGGCAACCTTGAGTCAGATGCAGGGAATGATTGCACCTCAGTCAAGTCAGGGGCGATCGCGAACCCTCGAAGTTTTTCCATTGCCCAATCGCCTCAAAAGCTCTGCCGCACCTAAAACGACCGATCGAGTAGAACAAATCCAGCCGCCGCTGCTCAAGCAGGTTGTGCAGACCTTTCCAGTTCAGCACGAAGGCTCAACTCCGGTGCTGCCGCGATCGAAACCGCCTAGCATCACGCACCATCGTCATGCTAGCAACCCAGGGCTAGCAGTCACTCTGTTGCAGGAAATCGAACTGCGAGTCAAGGGCTGGCAGCAAGAGCTAGAGCAGATTATCCAGCAAATTCGATCGCTTTACGCCGAAGGTCCGATCGTGGATGGCTGGCTAGAATCGCAAACAGAGTCTCAGGTAGACTCTCAGCCTGCCCAAACCCAAACGCTGACTCAATCGATCGATTTAGCCACGCTGCGCCATGCCGAGACAGATCACCTACTGAAGTATATCGAAGAACTTTGTAGCACCCAGCAGCCGCCCGTTGAGCAGGCAGAAGCTGGAGTCAGCTACCGCCTATGTGGACTGAACGCAGACGGTCAACTCTGGTCGCGCTCTTGTCCACCCCAGCAGGTTCCCTATGTCAGTTTGGCGATCGCTCGCTATCAAAAACTGCGAATTCTGTTCAGCAAAAAGCAATCCCTAGAAACCCGTCTCCAGCAGCTCGTAGAGACATTGACCCTGCTGCACGGACAGCTCCAAGAGCCAATTTAGTCAAAACATTAAAGGCAGCATAGAAAGCCATGCTGCCTTTAATAGATCTTATGAATCGCTTTGCAGCGCCTACTGCACCATGCCGCCTGCGGCTTGGAAACGAGCGCGAGCACGGCGAAGTGCTTTCTCCGCCTGAATCTTGTCTTGGCGCGATGTGCTACCCTGAACTTGATTCAAGCGGGTTTCAGCGTCGGTGTAGACTTTACGGGCTTCTTCGCGATCGATATTTTCGCCGCGTTCTGCGCCGTTGACCAAGATCGTGACTTCGTTATCTTCGACTTCTGCGAAGCCACCCATGAGAGCGATCGAAACCCAAGTCTTGTTGTCTCGTACCCGCATCACACCGATATCCAACGCGCTGATCAGCGGCGCGTGACCTGTGAGGATGCCCAACTGTCCCGTAGTGCTAGGCAGAATCACCTCTTCTGCCGAAGAGTCCCAGACGGTTTTATCTGGGGCAATGACGCGAACGGTTAATACCATAGTGGTTTTAGATTTAAAAAAATAGGAGTGTCAGCCGCGCTGAGTAATCTCTACACGCGGCTGACACAAGCGTTTTACTTGTTCTCTGCCTTCATCTTTTCGCCTTTGGCGATCGCTTCTTCCAGATCTCCAACCAGGTAGAACGCTTGCTCTGGCAGGCTATCGAGTTCGCCAGAGAGAATGCGCTTGAAGCCCTGGATGGTTTTCTCCAGCGACACATACTTGCCCGGTGCGCCCGTGAACACTTCTGCCACAAAGAACGGCTGCGACAGGAAGCGCTCGATTTTGCGCGCCCGTGCGACTGTGAGGCGATCGTCTTCCGAAAGCTCGTCTAGACCCAGGATGGCGATGATGTCTTGCAGCTCTTTGTAGCGCTGAAGCGTAGACTGGACTGCCCGCGCCGTGTTGTAGTGGTCATCCCCTACAATGTTGGCTTGCAGCATGGTGGAAGCCGAGTCGAGCGGATCAACTGCGGGGTAAATCCCTTTGGCAGCTAGACCACGAGACAGCACGGTGGTTCCATCCAAGTGAGCAAAGGTCGTGGCTGGAGCGGGATCAGTTAAGTCATCCGCAGGCACATAGACCGCTTGAATCGAGGTGATAGAGCCTTCGGTGGTCGAGGTAATCCGCTCTTGCAGATCGCCCATGTCGGTTCCTAGGGTGGGCTGGTATCCAACGGCGGAAGGCATCCGACCGAGCAGCGCAGATACTTCAGAACCTGCCTGCACAAAGCGGAAGATGTTATCGACAAACAGCAGTACGTCTTGCTTGTTGACATCGCGGAAATATTCCGCCATGGTCAAGCCCGACAGACCGACGCGCATTCTGGCTCCGGGTGGCTCGTTCATCTGCCCGTAAACCAGCGCGATTTTGGAGTTGGAGGGATTGTCTTTGTCAATTACCCCGGACTCGATCATTTCGTTGTAGAGGTCATTGCCTTCGCGGGTGCGTTCGCCCACACCTGCAAACACAGACACGCCACCGTGCTGGGTCGCAATGTTGTTGATCAACTCCATCATGATCACCGTTTTGCCGACACCCGCGCCGCCAAACAGCCCGATTTTGCCGCCCCGACGATAGGGAGTTAGCAGGTCAATCACCTTGATTCCGGTTTCAAACACAGAGGGCTTGGTTTCCAGGTCAGTCAACTTAGGAGCGGGGCGGTGGATCGGAGAGGTTTCGCTGGTGTCAACGGGACCTTTGTTGTCTACAGGCTCACCTAAGACATTGAAAATGCGACCGAGGGTGGCAGTGCCAACGGGGACACTGATAGGGCTGCCTAAATCGGTGGCTTCCATACCGCGCACCAAGCCATCAGTGGAACTCATTGCCACCGTTCGGACTTGGTTGTCACCCAAGAGCTGCTGCACTTCGCAAGTGACAGCCATCTCTTGTCCTGCTGTATTTGTTCCTTTGATGATTAATGCGTTGTAGATTCGAGGCATTTGTCCTGCCGAGAATTTGAGGTCTACAACGGGACCAATGATCTGCGTGACATAACCGACGTTGGTTTTTTCTGCTGTGGTGACCATGCTTGCGCCTATCGTGTGATCAGCTTAAAAGATTTGATGAAAGAAGGCTTAACGAAAGAGGGGAGAAAAGCCGACTTTGGCTTGAACCCTTAACTTCAGCTTTCGGCTTATACTTTTGTAACAGCCAATCCGCCATTTTTCAGATTATCACTGAATGGGATCGCTGAAGAGCTTTTGCAAAAATCAGATGGGCAATGAGAGGCAATTCGATCGCGATCGCCACACCGATTTCCCACTCAACTCTCAAACTGTCCGGATACCTGCCTTTTCCCAAAGAACATTAAGGAGGTAGATGCACCCTAACATTATCCCCTGGCTCCATTTCGGTGAGGCTGGGGGATTTATTTATTGCGATCGAGGTTATGGCAAGTTGAGACCTATCAGTTTGACTATCACTTCGCCAAATTCCTTCCAGAATCTCTTTAAAAAGTTTGAAGCTCTAGATTCAAAAAGAATCTAGAGCTTCAAGTTTGGTGGCGGGGAGCGGATTTGAACCACTGACCTTCGGGTTATGAGCCCGACGAGCTACCAGGCTGCTCTACCCCGCGCTGCTTTATCTAGTGTAGCAAGAGATTTGTAAAAGCGACAACTTTTTTCTGCAAGAACCAATTCTTTCAGGCAGATTTAATTAACCCTCTTTTGTCATTTGTGGATGTGCCATCCCTCCATCTCTCCCCAATTGTCTTGCCCACCACTAATTGTTAGACAGTTCTTTTGAGTGAAAAAACTCATAGCGATTCTTGCCAAGCCTTTTGGCTTGATACATTGCTAGATCAGCCTTGACCATTAAGTTTTCAATCTCCTGACTATCCAGAGGGTAAAGACTGATGCCGATGCTGGTTGTCACTTCGATCGCTTTACCTTGCAAGACAAAATTTTGCGCCAGAGTATAGATGATCTTATCTGCAACTCTGACCACATCCTGTACGGTAGGAATTGCTGGTAGCATCACAACAAACTCATCTCCTCCCAATCGGGCGACCGTATCGCTACTGCGTAAGCAGCCAATTAGCCGTTGCGCTACGGCTTTTAAGAGTAGATCACCCGTCATATGTCCATGACAGTCGTTAACGCGCTTAAAGCCATCGAGATCAAGAAATAGCAATGCCACAATTTGACAATGAGACTGGGCCCGATCGATTGCCTGGATTAGACGATCCTGGAGTAGCTTACGATTTGGCAGCCCAGTCAGCATATCGTGATAGGCCATCTGCCTGAGTCGGCCTTCTGCTTGTCGCAGTTCATCATTCGATCGCACCAGGTCGGCTGCGGTTCGTCGTAGGTCTTCTTCGATTTGCTTACGTTGGGTAATGTCGCGAATCACGCCGACCAGAAA
>JBBSFA010000422.1:0-4137 GCA_038239185.1 Elainellales cyanobacterium
GTTGCTTCCACGATCGCCGTCCGACCGCCTTCAAACAAATCCACGCTGACGATCCGACTCTGATCCAAATAGTCTAAAAATCGCCCGTAGGTCATGCGGGTGCTTGCCGTATTGCTACCCGGATTCACAGGGGAGCTGGCAAATGCACCTTGCCAAAAGAAAAAGCCGATAACCAAGATCGGCAACGACCATAGAAGAACCACTTTCCAGGAAAGCTTCATAGCGCCATTCGCCCCCAAAACCAAATACAGTAGCGAAACATCTAAACTCTTGTTTATAAGCTCGGTGGCTTGCTGCATCACGCCAGAAGGACTGATGCAGCGAATCCATGCCTCGCCCAACTCTTTACTCTGACTCTTTGTAAAAGCGAAATGTAAAGTATGGCTTGACTAAACTGAGAAAGAATCTTAACTAAATTTAACTTAATTTTGGAACTTCGAGCAACCGACCCGATCGATCGCAGCTCTAAATCCGGATATAAATCAGGTCACGATCGCCGATTCCTGGAATTTTTGCCAGTCTTGCTGCAAATGCTTTGCCCACTGAAGGGCGATCGCCAAGTCTGTAAACGGAATTCGGACTGGCTCTGAAGCATCACGCTGAAAGACCAATGCCACCTGCCGCGCCTTTGCCGGAGGAGATTCCAGATCGATCGCGCGATCGGCTCCTGGTTTGCCAGCTCTGAGTTCGATCGACTGCACCTGCAATAGAGAAAACGACTGTAAAGCTTGCGGTTCGCGACGGGCAGGTTTGCCCCAAGTCAGCTCAGCCCCCTTTTGCCCTAGCACCGAATAGATATCGTATTTGGCATGATCAAACTGTGCTGCCCAAGTTTTATAGGCTTCTAGCTTCTGAAACTCCGTTCGACCTGCCTGAGCTAGCCAGATAAACACGCCGAGGAGCGGTAGCCACATTAACCCGTGAATCATAAACTTATGCAATTGAAAATCGCTATTACTCCTATGATGACGTTTATTTGCGAGTGGGATTTACAAAATTTGGCTCCTATCCCCTAGGGGGGGATGTTAGGCTTAAAGAGAAATCTAGCTAGCAGCTACTAAAACTAATCACAGGATGTAGAGGTACAGCGTGGTCGCAACTCCAGAAAAAACTCAACTAGACTCCCTTCAGAGTGCTGCGTCGGGCGGCGTTGGCGAAGCCGCTCCAGAAAACCGCGTGGCAGTCCTGCTTATGGGCTACGGCGAAGTTGAAAGCTACGAAGATTTTGCTAATTATAACGAGCAGGCTTTAAATCTGCTCACCGCCAAGTTTGCGCCCGTGCCCACCTGGATCTATCCGCCGTTGGCAAAGCTCCTCGCCATATTTGATCTGCACGAGTGGAGCCACCAGCACGGCAATTTCATTTCGCCGCACAACGCCATTTTCGAGCGGCAGCGGGCTGGACTTGAGGCAGAACTCACCGAGCGATGGGGCGATCGCATCAAGGTTTTCAAGGCGTTTAACTTCTGCGCCCCGTTTTTGCCAGAGCAGGTGTTGACCCAGATTCGCGACGAAGGCTTCGACAAACTGCTGATCTATCCGTTGCTCGTAGTCGATTCGATTTTCACCAGCGGCATTGCCGTTGAGCAGGTGAACAAGGCATTGGCGAAGCTGTGGAACGGCACAGAACACTGGGTCAAAGGCACGCGCTATATTCCCTCTTTCTACAATGAGCCTGCCTATATTGAGCTGATGGCTCGCATGGTCGAGGAGAAAATCACTCAAGATCTGGCGGTCGCTCATCTGCCCTCTCAGACGGCGATCGTGCTGATGAACCACGGTTGCCCCCACAAAGCTAAAGGGTTTACGTCTGGCATTGACGAAAGTCAGGCGCTCTACGAGCGAGTCCGCGAAAAACTAATCAATCGTTACCCTTTAATCTCGGTAGGCTGGCTGAATCACCAGACTCCACTGATCGATTGGACGCAGCCTAACGCAGAGCTAGCTGCCAAAAATCTGATCGAGCTGGGTGCAACGGCGATCGTCTTTATGCCGATCGGTTTTGCGACTGAGAACCACGAGACTTTGCTGGATGTAGAACACATCATCCACGGGCTGCGTCGGAAGCGTCCGGATGTCACCTATGTCCAGATGCCTTGTGTCAACGATCGCCCAGAGTTTTTGCACATGACGGCAGATTGGGCAGAGGGGCAAATCGCAGCGCTGCTCTCAGAACAGGCTTTGGCGGTTAACCCGACTTTGGCGATCGCTCAGGCGAACGAGCATTCGCACGATCATGGTCACTCGCATGATCAGGGTCACGATCACGACCACGGGCATTCGCACGATCATGGTCATCATCACTAGAAAGCCTCTACGCTGAAAAAATTAGCTCTCCGGGTTCTTTGAGTGAGAATTCGGGGAGCTATCAATTTTAGATATAACGACTAAAAAAACTAGATGCGTAAACCTATATGCGACTGTTGGCACCTTCTGCTGCTGGATGAACAATCGCTCTGATTTTTATGTCCCTGTGAACTAGCTGCTGAAAATATGCTAGCAGCTATGCCGTCAATGGCAGGAAAGTTTCTCAGAATTGAGCTGAAACTGGACAGAAGCAATTCGTTTCTTCCCAGGTAGTTCTTGCGCGCCCAAAATATAGCCTTCCTGCCGCAGTTCTTCAACGGTGCGCCAAAAAATTTGATTGTTGCGCGAGGTGTTGCTGCCCAGCAAATCTAGATTTTTGAACAGGTATTGCTTCGAGATCACTAGATAGCCATCTTGAGGCAGATCCCACTTGATGCGGCTGGCTAAATAGACGAGCAGCTTTGTTTTGTAATCGCTCTTGGCATTGCCGCCCAACCGCTGCTGAATGTCTAGATCACCTGCAAACAGCACATAATCCCCTGTGCGCCCTGGACCTTCAAAGAACTCCAGCGAAATTGTGTAGGCATCTGCTAGTTCATAGGTATAGTCCGCGGCTTTGGTCAGGTCAAAATCTCGCGGCACATTGTCGATTTCATAATCTTTGATCCGCAGCACGCTCTTGATCATCACTTTTGCGCCTACAGTGTTGCCCTTACGCAGCGATCGCGCCATCACCAGCTCTGTCCGGTGTAAAGCCACTAAGTCACGGTTCAACTGCGATCGCAGCTTCGAGGCAAAACCGCCATCTTTGGTGCGCGTATAGCCCAAGCTTTCTAGCAGATCATTCGATCGAAATGAGACGATCGCGCCATTTCCCTGCTGAGCTGCCAGTTTATACAGATAGAGCACGATCGAAACCTGCCGAGGATTGAGAAACGTCAGCAGTGCCATAAACAAGCGCTGGATCTTGCGGTCTTGGATTTTCTCTAGCCCATTGCTGATGCCGCGATCGGTGCAGGTCTTCAGATCCAGGTTGGCGCACTCTTGCTTTAGCTCTTCCCACTCCTCTGCCGACAAATTTTCTAGCGGTACCCGTCGAGTCACAGCGACTTCACTGTCCTCGATCGCGTCCGCTTCGACCTTCATTTCCAGATAGTAGCCGCTCTCATCCGATCGGAGAATCGGCAACCGGACATCAGCATTTTTGACGGATGCTCCGGCTCTAGGCAGCACCATTAGGAGTTGTCCATCGACCGGAAATGGATTGAGATATGGCTGAATTTGGTTGGTTGGTTGAGCCATTGCTCTTAGCCCCATGTTTCTGTTGACCCAATCTACAGCGTAGGGAATTGAAAAAGGATTCCCTACCGCTAGCCCTTACCCTCATGGGTAAAACTATATATGGGAGTTTTTATTCGTCAAGAGTGCATTTGAACGCTATAGGTAGCAACATGGCTGTAACGCCCGCGTATGACTTTAGTGCATTTACCTGTAACTTTCGCGTCTAGATCTAGCCTGTAACTTTAGCGTAGATCGGCGCAACTGACCTATAACTTTCGCGTCTGAATTTGCCGCTTTTCTTGCTGCGACGATCGCCATCCAAGCCTTTAAAGATCGAGGTTTCAGTCTACTTTGAATCGGGGTATTTGTTTCAAGCGATTGATCTTTACCTGTAACTCCGCCGTAGCGATCGCCGCTTTAGCTGTAACTTCGTCGTCTGGATCTAGCCTGTAACTCCGGCGTAGATCGAGGCTATAACTCCGGCGTATGGGGCGCGATCGGCTCTTGAGATCAAAAAACTTCGGTGCTAACCTTTGCTCACGTTCGGCA
>JBBSFA010000423.1:0-4123 GCA_038239185.1 Elainellales cyanobacterium
ATTGCCGTTGGGTTGCAATAGCGATCGTCCATTAGTAATCGCCGTTTCTGCGGCAGCGCGATCGCCCAAATCTTGATAAGCGGTTGCCAGATAGCTGAGACTCAGCGCTTGATTCAGAGTGTCTCCCTGCGATCGATAAGCCTCAGCGGTCTGCTGCCAAACCTGCACGGCTTCCGCTAGTCGTCCTGCTGCATACAGTTTTCTGCCTTGATCTAACAGAGCGGTAGGTTGCACCACACTGGAATCCGAATAATTCGCTGGATAAGACGCTACTTGGACAGTAGCTGTAACCGGAGCAGCAGTGACAAGCGTAAAGCTAAAAATGATTAGCCCCAGATAAAGAAGAGATTTTTTCCAACGACTGGTAAAGCGCTTTGACATCTATCTACCTCTAGACCACTTAAACAAGCAAAAACGATACAAAAAGTGAATTGAAGCAGGATTTATTGACTACAGCGAGAAACAGCGCGCCAAGGCTCTGCGATCGCCCCTTGAGGAGAGTTTGCCACCAAGCTGACTTTTCCATTCGCATCTATCCTCCAGCCTTGAGCTTCAATCAAAGACTCTGGGGTAGAGCTAGTCCTAGGAGCGCTTTCGGTTGAAGGATGTAGTGCTGTTTGGCTTTCCGCCCCTAGCGATCGCGTATCTTGCCACACAGCCTGTCCTCTCAAAAGTTGGCTGGCATCTTCTGGCAAGCCTCCTCGACCTGTGACCATAAAGTTGTTGCCTGTCTGATTTTCACAGGCAGTTGCAACTTGGGTGTTCGGATCGATCACAGATGCAGGTAACTCGACCAATCCTTGACTAGGATCTATACCGGGCGTATCAAGTTCAACAACGCCGTTAAATTCAGCTCCCAAATTAGAAGAGGCAGTAATATCACTGAGAGATGTCGTTTGCGGGCGATACTCAGCTCCAAAAATTCCCTGTGCCGTAATTCTGACCTGACCTCCTCGATTGTTAACGGCATTGGCTGTAATGTCACTATTGTTTTGAGCCGCCAAGAACTGAGTGTTTAGAACAATGTTTCCGCCTGTAGCATTCCCTTGAGCATTCGTCGTAATGGCGCTGCCATGATTAGAGAAAATCGTTCGGGCTTGAAGCATTACGTTTCCTCGATCGCCGCCGGCGCTAGCAGCCGTGATGCTGCCATTCTCCAGTTGAATTTGACGAGCAGACACATTGATATTTCCAGACGCGCCCTGCCCTGGACTGACATCCAGATTCAGACTAGGCAGATTGCTGGCATTGATAGTTGCACCCTCTCGAATAGAAAGGCGATCGCTCGTGACCCAAATATCTCCGCCGTCTCCAGTCCCGACGATCGCAGAGGCAAATAGCCCGCTCCGCCCAAATTCACTGCTACCAGATAGGTTAATATCCTGTGCAGTGATTTTAAGTGCACCTGCATTGCCGGAACCTCCGGTAGACACCGCAATCTGTGCGCCATCTGTTACCTGTAAAAAGTTGGTATCGAGCGTCAGGTTATTCCCATTCCCCGTAGAGTAAGTCGAGGTTGTAATCGTGGTAGCTCGATCGCCTTGAGATGTGGTAATGAAGCCGCTGAGATCAACAGTGTTGGCTTGGATATAAATCGCTCCTGCATTTCCCGCACCAAAGGTCGCTGTTGCAACTCTTGCGCCATTCGATAAGTGAAGTCGATCGGTTATGATATCCAAGTTTCCCCCTGCCCCGGTTGCACCTTCCTCAACCTGGGCATATAACCCACTCAGGGAACCGCCTGGAGAAGCACCCTCAATGTCAATTTGTCGGGCGTTGACTTGTAAATGTCCGGCGTTGCCAATCCCAAACGTGGTAGAGGTTACGGTAGCGCCACCATTGATCAGCAGCCGATCGCTATTGATCATAAGCTGTCCTGCTGAGCCTGTGGCATTACTATCATTCACGCTCATGAATAGCCCGCTGCTACCGACCACTGGAGCGCCACTCAAAAGTTCTATGGTCTGTGCTCTGACTCGTAAATCACCCGTGTTGCCAGCCCCATAGGTACTGCTTGAAACCTGTCCACCCTTTGTAACGCGCAGTAGTCCGGTACGAATCGCCAAATCGCTGCCATTACCCGTTGCTCCAGTGGCAACATCAGTGTAAATGCTGCTGGGAAAAACCACGTCTCCCGTAGCATTTCGCGCTACGCCTATAACTTGAACGGAATCTGAAGCATCGATCGCCAGAGTTCCTCCAGTCGCTGAGCCTTCTGTCAAAGCCAACAGGGATGAACCATCGGTCAAACTAACCCGCCGACCTTGGACATGCAGATTGCCCCCACCATTGCCGCTGGTATCGGCTGAGGCCGTTTGGGATAGGTGAATGTCGCCAAACTGACTGATCCCTCCATAGCCAAAGTGCCAGCCTGACGCAAGCGGCGTTAATGCAACTGTGCCAGCAGTTTTGACACTGCCCAGTTCAACTCTTCCACTGGGGGCAATGACGTTGCCACCTTGTAGGTTCACGGCTCCCCCGATCAAAGCAAGCGTTTGACCAGGCTGCACCTGAAGACCTAGCGATCGCTGATCTCGGATAACATTGAGGATATCGGGATTAACACTGAGATTGTTGCCAGTGCCTTGAACCGCAATCTGCTCTGGGTTTGCACCAAACTGCAAGCCTATTGGCACACTAACAGTTAAGAGCGGCGAGGCTTGAGGGTCGATGGCACTGAACTCACTACCATCGGCAAAGCGAAGGCTATTGGCAGTGCTGCCGAGAAACGATCCGCCAATGTCTAGACGGGCATTAGCTCCAAATAAAATTCCTTGAGGATTGAGCAGCAAAAAATTGGCATGTCCATTGGCACGGATCAGTCCATCAATCCTAGAGACTGAGCCACCCGTAACACGTACCAACACATTGTCAATCGTCGAAGCATTGTTAAAGAAAGCGGTGTCTCCAGTTGGGATGGAAAACTCTTGGTAGCTATGAAATAAGTTATTGCCACGGGTAGTTCCCCCCGTGATTTGAGTAGTTTGTCCGGTACGAGAAGTAGCAGACGGATTAGGAAGAGTAGCATCTGGAATGATTTGAGCGATCGCCCCTGCTTGAGACACAACCAACCCAAGACAAATCAGCAAGGGGTATTGCATCAAACAAAACAGAGCACTGAAGAGTCGATTGTTTGTCTTGAGTTGCATAGGAAAAATCATAGGAATAGGGTGTCTCAACAATGCCTCAGCGATGCGATCAACTCGTATAGAGAGTTTTCCCATTTCTGTCAGAAAGTGACCTAGATGGGTCATGCCTTCCAAAAAGTCCGAAAAAAGAGAGCACGCGATCGTATTCTCTCAAGGGCACTTTTTCGACTAACGCCAGCCATTCAGAACTAAGCAATATCAGTCGCAGTAATTAAATTGGAGCTAATATTGTGCAACAGCATCAATGGTGTGTTGTTGGAGTTGATCAGCGTATCTTGTCCTTGCTGTGTCAAGCTTAGTTGCCCAAATGTGAGGCTATTGGCTAACAACAGCTTGTCTTGACCATCAGTGAAATCCATCACCTGATCGATGCCAGCTTTGTTCTGCACAACAAATAAGTCTGCACCCCCATTACCAACTAGAGTCGTGCTTCCTTGAGAACCCATCAGCGTGTCGTCGCCACTGCTGCCGATCAACGTATTGCTACTAATACTAACCAGAGGGGTACTTTCTTGGGCAAGGGAAGCTGTGATCGAGCTTCCAGTCAATGAGTCAACTCCACTTGTTCCAACAAGTGTTACTGCTGTAGAAACACTCGTCTGGCTTGTTGCACTGCTTGTTGTGTTGGAAGTTGACAGAGTCACCGCTGCCGTTGTGCCAAGCAGTGTTTCGTCGGGCGCTGGAAAAATCATCCAGGGTCCAGCCGTTCCATTTTTTCTACCCATAATGTTTTGTACTCACTCGTGATTTTTCAAGTCGATGGGAATGAAACCTTGCTGTTCACACCCTTAGACGGGAGGTCTATATGTATAAAATGACACTTTTATTATGTATTTTCCAGGGTGATTTCTGGGATATCACGGATAAATTCGGAGTAAGGGGGCGATCGCTTTCATCAAGCTTCGGTAAACACTCACTTGCTTTGCTGTCATGAATAGCTGAAAAGAGCGTGGGCGATCGCCCACGCTCTTTTC
>JBBSFA010000424.1:0-4121 GCA_038239185.1 Elainellales cyanobacterium
CCAATACACTGCCTCATCTGTTTGAGATTGTGTTCTCTAACCAAGAGCAAGAGTTTAGAAATACGCTGAAGCGCTCTTGCTATATCCTGATTAACAACTGGGAAATCACCCGAAACTATAAAGCAATTCATCAGCTCGTCGGGCTATTTGCCGATCCAATCTTGTATAAGCCGACCATTTCACCGACTTTAAAGCGCCTGCGAGAATGGCTGCGAAATTTTGTTGAAAGTCGAGAATTCCAGGAGCTAAAGCTATTCTCAGCCCGATATGACGATCGCGAAAAGACTCACTGGGTAGAACGCTATACGTCCTATCTTTTGGTACAGCAGTATACGAATCTGAACAATCCTGTCGAGCAAAGGCAAGCTGCCAGAATTCTATCTAGAAAGCTAAAAGATCAATTCAAATTTGATCTTGCAAGATATACAGCATTATCGCAAGGTGCAGGCAAAGCGCCTCAAAACCCAACAGGACTAGGAGATGAGGTTTTGCACCTGATTAAGCGAATTGTCGCAAGACGCGGCTTTTTTAGCTATCCCAATCTGGCTAATATTTTTCTCAATCAAACCAAACAGTTGTCCTACTGTGATTTCAAGCAAAGTCTGTTGGAATATCTACTGTTCTCAGTAGAAAATCAGGCTTTTGTAGAAACGCTGCGAAAAACGCTGTCTGAACGGTTGGATGATCTGTATGTCGATCGCAACGATCAGCAGATTGATGATGCGCTGATGCTGAGAACTGCGAATCGGGTGATTGAATATCTCACAACTGAAACTCACGACGAACCCTCTCCTTCGTTTGGTCTGCTGCTCTCACGCAGCAGTAACCCGATCGCGCTAGTGATTGTTTTCCTGAAGCTGATTCTAATTTGCCCTTACGCCAGAACTCATCTGGAAGTTCACATTGCTGAGATGATCCGCTACTACGAAAAGTTCTCTGAAGCCGATTGTCAATGGGTGATCAACTTCTTTGAACTTTTTAACATCACCATGACTATCTACACCGAAAACGTAGAGTACAACCTGGTGACAATGCACCCCCCTTTGCGATCGGCTTCATGCTCAAATTCACACCCGACTTTTCTAGGTCACACCACGAAGCCGCCGATCGAGGCTGAACTGGAAACCTACCGCATTTTTTCACAGTCGAAACCTGTCGGCTTTGTAGGGGGTCAGGCGATCGATGCCTGCCGTTCAGAAAAGTCTGCCAGCTAAAAGACGAATCTGCTAAGCGATCGCGCCTGTCTTAAGATAGTTAAGTCCTCTTACTGACAGACCGTTTGGATCTCATGAGCAGCTACTTCCGTCCCAACATTGAGGCAATGGCAGGATATATTCCGGGTGAGCAACCCCTGCCCGGAACCCCGATTATCAAGCTCAACACCAACGAAAATCCCTACCCGCCTTCTCCTGCTGCGATGGAAGTCTTGCGCCAGTTGGACAGCGAGTGGCTGCGGCGCTATCCTAACCCCTTTGCCAACGACTTTCGGCAGGCAATCAGCGATGTCCTAGAGATTCCGATCGACTGGATTATGGCGGGCAACGGCAGCGACGAAATTCTGAATGTGACTGTGCGATCGTGCGCTGAGCAACAGCGCTGCGTCGTCTACCCCACTCCAACCTACGTGCTGTATCACACGCTGGCAGAAATGCAGCCCGCCGAAGTGATGGAAGTGCCCTATGGCGAAAATAATCGCCTGCCGATCGCAGAACTGGTCGCGGCGAACGGAGCGGTGACGTTTGTGGCATCGCCTAATAGTCCGTCTGGGCATGTTGTGGCGAACGAGGAACTGCGTCAGCTCGCGGCTCAGTTGTCTGGGATCTTGGTGGTGGATGAAGCGTATGTCGATTTTGCCAACGCAACGGCATTGCCGCTAGTCAAAGAGTTTAAGAATGTGCTGATCAGCCGCACCCTATCCAAAGGCTACTCGCTGGCTGGGCTGCGGCTAGGCTTTGGGATTGCCCAACCTGAATTGCTGGCAGGTCTGTTTAAGGTCAAAGATAGCTATAACATTGACGCGATCGCCTGTGCGGTCGGGGCGGCGGCGATGCGCGATCAAGCCTACAAGAATGAATGCGCTGAGAAGGTGAAGCGATCGCGGACTCAGTTGGCGATCGATCTGAAACAGCTAGGCTTTCAAGTCCCTGATTCTCAGACCAATTTTCTGTTCGCAACAACGCCCAAAAGCAATGCCGAAGCCATCTATCTGGCTTTGAAGGAACGCGGGATCTTGGTACGCTATTTCAAACAGCCCGGTCTGGATAACAAACTGCGGATTACAGTGGGCACGGATCAGCAAAACCAAATTCTAATCGAAGCGCTGCTTCACCTGGTTTAATGATCAAATGAGAATCAGGGGCAAGTTTCAATGGATAAACAGCGTGGCATTCCTCCAGACACCTATACAAATACCAACCTAGTATTTCTCCTGTTCATTCTCTTTTTTATCTCAGGATTTACGGCTTTGCTGTATCAGGTAGTCTGGCAGCGGATGCTGGGGTTGTTTTCCGGGTCTGATGTCCGTTCAGTCACGATCGTGGTGGCATCGTACCTGCTAGGACTGGGGCTAGGCAGCTTACTGGGTGGGCGGATGAGCGATCGCCTCAGCAGGCGCAGCGCGGTGCAAACTTATGGACTGTGTAACCTGGGAATTGCCGTTTTTGCGGTTTTTAGCCGCTTTTTGTTCTATGATTTGCTGTTTCGTCAGTGGGGTTCGCTGGCGCAATCTACGGTCTGGACATTGCTGATCGTCTTCGTCAGTCTGCTGATTCCGACAGTGCTGATGGGAGTGTCGCTGCCGCTGCTGTCGAAAGCGATTAGCGATCGGGCGGATCAGGCTGCTCCGCAAATCGGTCGGCTTTACGGCGTTAATACGTTGGGTTCGGGGTTGGGGACTTTGCTGGGCGGCTGGTACATGATCGGCACGTTAGGGTATGAACGAACGGTGTATTTCAGCGCTGCTTTGAGTGCGATCGTGGGATTGATTGCTTACGGCAGCGCAGATCGGTTCAGGCTGGATGAGATAGCGCCAGTTAGCGCAGCACCGATCGCCCAGACTCAGGGGAACACGCGGGGGAATACGCGGGACTGGGGCGTTATCGAATGGGGAGGACTGGTTTTCCTGTCGGGTTTTGCCGCAGTTTCACTAGAGATTCTTTGGTTTCGTGTCCTGGATACTGTGTTGCAATCGATCGCCTATACCTACGCTCATCTACTCGCCTTTATTTTGGTGAGCAATGCCTTGGGGAGCTTGCTAGGGGCGCGAGTAGTGCAGTCGATTCGCAATCCTCGACAGGTGTTTTTGTGGATTCAGGGCGGAGTTGCTGCCTACTCACTGATCGCGATTTGGCTGCTGAGCCTTTACTGGCAGGCTCACCCGATCGATCTGCGATCGGACATTGGGTTTCTCGATCCGCATCACCTGGATGGAACGGTGCTATTCAAATATCTGGTCTTGCCGCTGGTGATGATGGTGCCGCCTAATTTACTCTTGGGCTTTTATTTTCCCCTGGTGCAAAAGGCAGTGCAGACCGACGATCGCCAAGTCGGGCAGCGGGTGGGACTGATCCAGGTTGCCAATATTTTGGGCAATACGATCGGCAGTCTGGTAACGGGGTTGCTGCTGCTAGAGCGTTGGGGCACGGCTGCTTCGCTGCGGCTGTTGGGGCTGTTGGGGCTGGGGTTTGTATTGCTGAGCTTTGTGCTACTGCGCCGTTCCAACGGCAGGAAGAAAATGCTGGCGGGTGGGCTGGCGATCGGGCTGGGGATAACTGCGGTATTTTTTCCGAGCAATACGCGCCTGTGGGCGGCGCTGCATGGCATTCCGTCTCAGCAATATTTTCTGGCATCTGAGGATTCAACGGGCGTTGCAGCAGTTACAGAATTCGCTCAGCAGGGCAAGCAGCAGGGGATCTTGCTGGCAAGCGGACAGGCTCAGGCAAACTTTCCGTATCTACATGTCCATGCCCTGTTGGGCAGCATTCCAGCTTTGCTTCATCCCAATCCGGCACAGGTAATGATTATTGGGCTGGGTTCGGGGGGAACGGCGCATACGATCGGCGTGAATCCCTTGACGCGATCGGTTCAGGTGGTGGAACTGCTGGGAGCCGAACTCGACATTC
>JBBSFA010000425.1:0-4121 GCA_038239185.1 Elainellales cyanobacterium
GCTGTGCCTGTCTTTACGCTCTATTTTGATGCTAAAGAGCGATCGCCTTTAGCGCCGCCTCACCTTGCTCACCATCTTGCGAGAAAACCGTAGGTTCAGATCTTCTTGCTCTGCCCAATTCTGCAAGATTTTGAAGAAAGTCTGGCGATCGTCTGCTTGCAGCACTGCCGTCTGGTCTGCCGTTTCGATCACATAGGGGTAGCCATTGCCCACAATCACTTCGCCGCGCACCCAATCCACCACGCGATCGACCAAGCCTTCTTCGTACATCCACAAGGGCATCTCCAGCCGCGCTGGATAGTTATCGCGCGTTGTCTTCAGGTAGGTGAAAGCAATTTGATCCTGCTGATCGGCATAGCCGGAGAGAATCCCCGATCGCTCACACAAAAACAGCGGCGTGCGATCGCCCCACTCCATAAACTTGTTGAGCAACTGCGCGTCGTGAATCGCGGGCGCGTTGGGTAAATGAAACAGCTTTTGCAGCATTCCCTTTAGATCTTGGGCGTAAGACGTGTCGATGTATGCCACCAAAGGGACGCGACACTGCTTGCTGGCGATCAGCAGCTCCAGCAAACACTCCACGTAAAACTGCCGACTCTGGGCTTCAAAGGCTTCGGCAAAGGTCGCCACCAGAGAACCATCTAGAAACACCAGGCAGTCTTGTGCGTTGGCGTGTTCTTCGATGTAATCGATTAGGCGCTGCGTCTCCATCTGGAATCGACGCATGTTCACCTTGCGATCGACGGGTTCGCCGCTGTTGCCGACCTGTAGATCGGTTGGAGTCAGGATATCTAGCGCAATATCTTTTTCGTAGCCGCCGATCGGCAGGTGCGGATTTTCAAACCAGCCGATTTGCACCAATGCTACGGGAATCGAAATATCTTTGCCGGGATAAATTTGAGAACCATCGACGGCAAAGGTTTTGATCCCCGTCAGGCGATCGCGCACCCAGCTTAAGCTCTGCTCCCGGTTTTGCCAGGAGAGGTTGCTAGCGATCACCCCCTGTTTGGCTTCAGCCAGCGGCTCTAATAGGCGCGCCCCTAGGTCGGCTGCGTGCGCTCTTGAAAGCTTCTGGACTTCGGCTTCACCTTGAGCGCTGAGCTTTGCTAGGTGAAAGCGATAGTCTTGGAGCTGTTTCAACGCATCCTGGCTAAATGCGGCAAAATCTTCACGCTTTGCATTCAGCAAATCTTGAATCTGAGACGGTTTTAACGGCATAGCGGCAAAAGGGGCGATCGAAGGGATTAAAGCTCAAAAAATTTTTAATGTCTAATTCTTAACATCTATCTAAAGACAGAATGCCATTAGGCGAAATCTTGAGTAAGTTGGAGTTTCTTTAAGCAAAGCTTGAGCTTCCGCAGAATGCTTCTAGAGCTGGTTTACTGCATTATCTCTCACTTGTTGAAGGGTAGGCGATCGGCTCGATAATCCCAAAACACTCCGGGAACATCTTTAGAGATCGCAACGTCGCGCCATTTTAGCCCCCTCACTTCATTCTGAATCAGCCTGCCTCTCGGTAAAACTGATGAGATCGCTTCATTCAACCTGTAAGTTTCCGGAAGGATCGGCAAAACCACTGAATCTTTATATAAAGGAACGATGAAGGATTAAAGGTGAGACTATCGAGCTTCCGAGATCTCCCTGAGACCCTGTGATTTTTTGACTGCCAATCCTCCTGGCTGCACTGAAATCTGGCTCCACTGAAAACTAAAGGATGCAACCGCCAATGACTGCGATCGACGCTGCCCAACTTGATATTGCCCAATTCGATACTACCCGACGAATCGAAGTTTCTCAGATCGACGTTGCCAAACTTGCCCAAGCCAAAGGCTGCACTCTAAAAATGCAGAACGCCGATGATGCCCCCTTCTATTGGGTAGAGAATGGCTACTTCATCAGTCGTCCATTCTGTCGCCTGATTGAACTGAAGCGATTCATTCAAAAATTACCTGTTCTTAAGGTCAGTGAACCGTCTGGTCAGGGCTGAAGATTATTAAGCTCTGTTTCATTTCAGCGCTCTGCCGTGCTTCAAAGCGTTATCGACAAAATCTCCGTGATACGATGCGATTCTATAGCTTCGGGAGAATTAGGAGAAAACCTTTGACACTACGGGTTGCAGTGGTTGGATCAGGTCCGGCAGGCTCCTCTGCTGCTGAGACATTAGCAAAAGCTGGAATTGAAACTTACTTATTCGAGCGTAAGTTGGACAATGCTAAACCATGCGGCGGAGCAATCCCTTTGTGCATGGTCAGCGAGTTTGATTTGCCGCCAGAGATTATCGATCGCCAAGTGCGAAAGATGAAGATGATCTCGCCCTCTAACATCGAAGTGGATATCGGGCAAACGCTGAAGGATGGTGAATACATCGGCATGTGCCGCCGCGAAGTCCTAGACAGCTTTCTGCGGAACCGCGCTGCCAAGCTGGGCGCAAAGCTGATCAACGGCACGGTGCATGGGATTGATCTGCCCACAGGCAACTCTGATCCCTACACCCTTCACTACGCCGATCACTCGAACGGTAGCCTGGAAGGAACTGCAAATGTGCTTCAGGTTGATCTGATCATCGGTGCAGATGGGGCGAATTCTCGCGTGGCGAAAGCGATCGATGCGGGTGACTATAACTACGCGATCGCCTTCCAGGAGCGGATTCGGCTCCCAGAAGACAAGATGGCGTACTATCACGATCTGGCAGAGATGTATGTGGGCGATGATGTCTCCACCGATTTCTATGCTTGGGTCTTTCCGAAGTACGATCACGTTGCGGTCGGCACAGGCACGATGAAAGTCAACAAGTCCAGCATTAAGGATTTGCAGGCAGGCATCCGCGCCCGCGCCGCCAAAAAGCTAGAAGGCGGCAAAATCATCAAGGTTGAAGCGCACCCAATTCCAGAGCACCCACGTCCGCGTCGGGTGGTCGGTCGGGTGGCATTGGTCGGAGATGCGGCAGGCTATGTCACAAAGTCGTCGGGCGAAGGCATTTACTTTGCCGCCAAGTCGGGGCGGATGTGCGCCGAGACGATCGTTGAGTTTGCGGAGCAGGGGCAGCGTATCCCAACCGAAGCCGATCTCAAGGTTTACCTGAAGCGGTGGGATAAGAAGTACGGCATGACTTACAAAGTGCTGGATCTGCTGCAAACGGTCTTCTATCGATCGGATGCAACCCGTGAGGCATTTGTGGAAATGTGTGCAGACATTGATGTGCAGAAGCTGACGTTTGACAGCTATTTGTACAAAACTGTTGTGCCTGCAAATCCGCTGGTGCAGCTCAAGATTACTGCCAAGACGATCGCGAGTCTGCTGCGAGGCAATGCTTTAGCGCCTTAGACTTAGCACCTTAAGCTGCTAATACATAGACCTCCAGGTTCTTTGAGGAGCCTGGAGGTCTATGCTTAATTTGGCAAAAAGTCTGACTTGGCAAAAAGTCAGACTGAGGAGGGCGATCGCTCAACCAGGTCAGACACACCAGTCTTCAACGGTTAATCCGGGAATTTTGTTGAAATGGGCAACGTTGTGGGTGGCGATCGCCATATTGTTTGCTAGGGCAATGCCTGCAATCAGCAAATCGATATCATCTGATTCTGCTGGTAAAAGCCTGAGCGCGACGAGTTCTGATCTCCGCTTCAAAATTTTCTGCGGTATCGTTGTCTAAATCTTCCCAGTCTCCGGCATGGCTGAGGATTGCTTCAGTGTTGCTTGGGCTGGAGGCTTGTAGCCCCAACCGGAAAGAGTGGAGCAGATCAAAGATCTCTCGCAGGTGAGATTCGGGGATGAGGTTGATTTCGTCGATGAGCTGTTGACAATCACTAAATTGATCCATCGGGTATTTCTCCAGGTGTAGGATTAGACAAAGCCTAGGGCGATCGCTTCTCAACTGGGCAGAAAATCAGGGAAGGGTGACTTAATACGCTTGTGCAGTTTCAGTTTTTATTTTATGCTTTGCAACACTGGTGTTTTCACGTATTAACCCAAGCGCCAGTAGACAGGCTTAAGGTGAGGCGCCGATTAGGGAAGTTAGCCGCGACCCTAATCGACTGACCTATCACTCTGATTCGAGCAGAGGTTTAGGCTGATCGATTAAAACACCGATCGCCTCGCTAATGCAAAACAGTGGTTTAAGCAAC
>JBBSFA010000426.1:0-4116 GCA_038239185.1 Elainellales cyanobacterium
GCGCTGCACGTTGCCGCCACAGGCTTTGATATCTTCGGCAATCACTCGCAGCACCAGCGGATGTCCGTCGTAGAGTTTGCCGATGCGTTTCAGGTAGTCTGTCTCGCCTTCGGACAAGCCGCGCTTCGCAAACAGTTCCAACTGCTCGGCTTCGCTCAGCCCCCGCACCGCCTGACAGTGCCAGAGCTGCGGATAGCGGGAGCCGATCGCCTCCAATTCTCCCGGCAAGTCCTGCGTCGTCAGTATTATCTGACTCTGACATTCATTCCCCGCCAAAAGCTGCTGCAATAGCTCCAACCACAGTTCATCGCAGAACGCACTCCAGCCCTGGCGATCGTCCCCCTTTAGCAGTTTCTCCATCGAATCAATCTGTACCCGGTAAGGCTGGGTACGCAGCAGTTGCAGCAAATGCGCCAGCAGCGTTTGCGGGTCTTTCTGATCTTCCAGCGTCGGTTCTTCGCCCAGCGATCGCAACAACGCCGCTCCGCTGCCAGAAAACTCAGCGATGACGCTGCCTTCATCCAGGTTCAATCGACAAAATCGCTTTTCATCCCGCAGCTCTGAGATCAAGCGTTCTGCCAATGCCGTTTTGCCAATTCCGGTGATGCCCGTCAAAGCCAAGACTCGACAGCCGCCTTGCAGGATTTGCAGCAGTGGCGCTGTGATCTCCGATCGCTCCACCCAAGTCGAGGCGCTGTAGGTTGCAGGGCTGAAGGGCTGCGAGGAGAGAGGGGCGATCGTCACAGCCTGTCTAGGCGCGGCGTTGGGATGAGTTTTCAGCACTGGCATCAAGTCTGTTGTGCCATGCAGCCGCGCCGCGCTGCGACCAAACTGGTAGGCAAATTCAAAATCTTTTCCGGCTCCCAGCGCATCATAGAAGCCAACGGCAAACTCGATCGCCGCCCGATCGTCGATCGCTGCACTCATGCCCACCACATAGGGAATATGCTGTGCGATCGCCTCTGCCTGCGCTTCGGAGTAACAGGCATTCAGCACTACGCACTGAAGGTCGGCAAACAGCTCAAACAGCGCTGCCAAGGCTTCGGCATCAATGAGCTGAGGCTGACCGATCGCATCCTCAAATACCAAGCCTGCTTCTGCCTCACCCTGTCCCGAAAAATGGACGATCTGCGGATTCAGATCCAGCATGGCGCGCTGTAAATCTCTAGGACGCGCAGCAGAGTGGGTTTCAAGTCGGAAGCGATCGCGGTGGCGCGATCGCTGTAAGCCCTCATAAATATCGCGTTTTTCCTTGTCTAGCCGCTGAGCCGAACTCCCCTGTGGGTTTGCACTCAGCATCAAAATCGTAGTGATGGGAGGAGTCATGGGGCGATCGCATCAGACAGGCGTTGCTGCTAGTATATCTGGCTTATCATTGTTACAAAGTTTTGACAATGCCCAGTGACCACAGAAAAAGCCCGTCTGAATGTTTATATTCCACAGCAGCTAAAAGATCGCCTCGATCAGTTGGCTGAAAAGGATAGGCGATCGCTTAGTGTGACGGTGGAACTGCTTTTGACGGAGGCTTTGGGAGCTAGAGATCAGGGGAAATAGTTGCGATCGCCTGTGAAGCCACAGGGATTGAGATTAGAATGCAAATCATGAGGTTTTTAGAACGGGCAAAGATGCCGTAGGAACCTGCGCGACAAGGCTTACGGGTTGATTCAAAGAGGCAAGCAGGATGTACAACCTAAACGTTGTCATTATTGGGGCAGGAATTGGCGGACTCACGGCGGGAATTGCCCTCCAGCAGGCGGGATATCGGGTTGAAATCTACGATCGCGTCAGTCAACTCCGCCCCGCAGGCGCAGGGATTTCCATGTGGTCGAATGGCGTTAAGGTGATGAATCGGCTGGGGTTGGGCGATCGCATCGCTAAAATTGGCGGACAGATGGATCTGATGCAATACCGCACCCTCAAAGACGAACTGCTGAGCGACATTGATTTGCACCCGCTGATCGAAGAAGTGGGGCAAAGACCCTATCCTGTGTCCCGCACCGATCTCCAGCAGCTTTTGTTGCAGAGCTTTTCGGGCAAAGTGACTTTGAACGCCAAATGCGTTGGAGTCGAGCAAGATCAGCAGAGCGCCACAGCAATTTTTGAAGATGGAACTCGCGTCACGGGCGATTTAGTCATCGCCGCCGATGGCAGTCGGTCTGTGATCCGCAATCAAATCATGGGACAGGCGATCGAGCCACGTTACGCTGGCTATGTCAACTGGAACGGCATAGTTGCTGCCAGCGAAGATCTGATCCAGCGCAACTCCTGGGTGATTTACGTCGGGGAACACAAGCGCGTTTCGATGATGCCGATCAGCGACGATCGCTTCTATTTCTTTTTCGATGTGCCCATTCCCAAAGGCACAGCCCTGCATCCCGACGGCATTCGCGCCGAGCTGGCAGGCTACTTCACGGGCTGGTGTCAGCCCGTGCAAAACTTAATCCAGCGGATCAATCCAGACCAGACGAATCGAATTGAAATTCACGATGTCGAACCGCTCGATCGCTTTACCGAAGGGCGAGTCGTGCTGCTGGGCGATTCTGCCCACACCACAACCCCAGATTTGGGGCAGGGCGGCTGTCAAGCGATGGAAGATGCCGAAGTCCTGACGCGCTATCTGGTCACCACCAATTTGGGCGTGGCAGATGCCTTGAAGCGATACGAAGCCGAACGCCGAGAACGAACCAGCGCGATCGTCCTCAAAGCTCGCCGCAGAGCCAACCAAATCCACGGCATTGATCCAGAAATCACCCAGCAGTGGTATGAACAGCTCCGCACGGAAGAGCCGCAGGAAGTGAGAGGAGCGATCGCCAAAACTATCTTAGGCAGCGCGTTACGGTAGCGCTGTGAGCCTTGATGTCTATCCCCAATTGGCTGAAGTTCTCTGCCAAGATGCCGCAGTGCTTGCCACCGTGATCGAGGTGAAAGGCTCAGCGCCAAGAGAAGTGGGCGCGAAAATGCTAGTCTATGCCACTGATCGCGCCAATTCACAAGATCAAACCTGGGGTACGATCGGCGGCGGCGCAGGCGAAGCGAAGGTGATCCGGCAGGCGCAAATCGTGCTGGAAACGGGCGAGAAGCAGAGCGTAGAAATCGACTTATCAGGATCTGCCGATCGAGAAACGCAGGGCATCTGTGGCGGTTGGATGCGCGTCTGGGTCGAGCGCTGGATGGGCGAAGCAGCGATCGCGCTAGTCAACCAAATTCTCGATCGGCTCGAATCAGGACAAGCAGCAACGTTAGTGACTCCGTTTGCAGCAGATCAGTCTCCCTATTTGTCTAATCAGATCTGCGATCGAGCCAATGCCTTTGTGGAAACCTTACAGCCACAGCCGACCTTGCTGATCGTCGGAGCCGGACATGTGGGAATTCAGCTTGCTCAAGTCGCTTCGATCGCAGGCTTTCAGATTGCAATCCAGGACGATCGCTCGAACTGGGCAAACGCGCAGCACTTTCCGCAAGCTCCGCTGATTATGACGCAGCCGATCGAAATCGCGATCGCACAGTTGGCGACCCACTCGCAGCTTTACGTGGCACTGGTCACCCGTGGCTATCAGTATGACTTGCAGGCATTAGCGGCTCTTTTGCAGCGATCGCCTCCCTGCCGCTACATTGGTATGATTGGCAGTCAGAAGCGAGTGCGGCAAGTCATTCGGGCGATCGAGTCGATGGATCTGCACTCGCAACAGATACGTGCACCGATCGGCTTGGAGATCGGCGCACTCACACCCGCAGAAATTGCCGTCAGCATCACCGCCGAGCTGATTCTAGTCCGACGCGGCGGCACAGGCAAAGCCCATCCGATTAGCTGGGCGGCGGCAACTCTTCCAGAATGACGAAGCGGATATGGTTAATCGACAGATCGCCCAGCGACACCTCTTCTGGATTGACAGGAACCAGCATTTTCTCGAAAGAAATGCCTTTGCCAATCTCAGCATGAAACCACGGCAGACCCATGAAAAAGCGAGTCGGATAGGGACCGCCTTCGATCACATCATCCACATTCGACTCCATCGGCAACCAGCCAATGCTGGGCACATAAAACTCAATCCAAACGTGGTTATAGTCTGGCTCTAGCGGAACATGGTGCTGCTCCGCCTTAGCAGGGCATTTATA
>JBBSFA010000427.1:0-4100 GCA_038239185.1 Elainellales cyanobacterium
CCCTTCTTCTCGCCCTTCTTCTAGCCCCTGCTGCATTCCCGCTGCAATGCCATCCTGTTGGGCTTTCAAAATAGCATTGCGGCTGTCGTGCAAAACCATCGATCGCTTTTCCAGAATCTCCAGCTCTCGTTTGCCGAGCTTGCTCTGTCGGGCGACCTCAAAGGCGTGGTTGAGGGCGGGAATTTCGCCCAGGCTAGGCGGGACAGACTGTAGAGTGTTTGCGGATTTGAGGAAATAGAGCCACTTGTCTGTAACGGTTTCTAGCTGCGGCAGCGTTTTGTGAAACTTAGGCAGCTCAACAAATACCAGCTCGATGTCATCGCTGTAGTCAGTCAAATCGTCCTTTTCTTTGAGCCGATAGCGTGAGATCACTTTGGGGCTGTTCTCATTGAGGCTGTTCTCTTTGGGGCTGTTCTCATTGGAGCTGTTCTCAAACATCTCGAAATCGGTGATGGTTAGGGCGATCACGGGATTCAGCAGCGTGTAGTCTTCTCCAACGGCAAGCTGGATGGAAAAAGCTTTGGCGGCGTTGTAGAGGACGCGCTTCTCGAAGCCCAACACGTTCAAGACCTGCATCTCAATGATCACCGTTTTGCCGTTGGCGATCGTCGCTTTCACATCTAGATATGAATCTTTGATCCCCTTGATGCGCGGGGCTTGATAGGGATCGAGGATTTCTAGATCCTGAATGGTTGGCTTTTCTTGATACAGGATGGCGTTGAGAAAGCCGATCAGAATGTCTTTGCTTTTCTTAGAGCCAAAGATCTTCTTGAAGGCAAAATCGGTTTTGGGATCGATGAAGACCATCACTGATACCCCAGTTGAGGAGCTTTAGAGCCATTCTATCGCAGGGCGATCGGAGTCAGCGATCGCCCAGTCAACGATCGCCCAACCTTCTGTGCGCTCATCGTCTAGCGTTCCTCGCGAAATGGCAATATACTGCACACAAATCAATTTAGCCCTATTGCCGCTGAGGAAATCTGATGAGCTACCGCATGGATCGCCGCGCCTATGCTGACACCTTTGGTCCAACCGTGGGCGATCGCCTCCGTCTTGCCGACACCAATCTGATCATCGAAGTCGAGCAGGACTACACCACCTATGGCGATGAAGTCAAATTTGGCGGTGGCAAGGTAATTCGAGACGGGATGGGACAGTCGCCGATTACCAACGCCGAGGGCGCAGTCGATGCGGTAATCACGAACGCGCTGATTTTGGACTGGTGGGGCGTGGTCAAAGCAGACATCGGTATCAAAGACGGCAAAATCCACGCGATCGGCAAAGCCGGAAATCCTTACATTCAAGACAATGTGACTATCATCATTGGTCCTGGAACTGAAGCGATCGCGGGTGAAGGTATGATCCTCACTGCGGGCGGCATCGATAGCCACATCCACTTTATTTGTCCGCAGCAGATCGAAGTGGCGATCGCTTCTGGGGTAACCACTTTGATTGGCGGCGGCACGGGACCTGCGGCAGGAACAGCCGCTACGACCTGTACGCCAGGAACTTGGAACATTCATCGGATGCTGCAAGCGATCGATGCCTTCCCTGTCAACATTGGCTTATTGGGCAAAGGCAACAGCGCCAAACCAGAAGGGCTGGTTGAGCAGGTGGAAGCAGGCACGATCGGGCTGAAGCTGCACGAGGACTGGGGCACGACTCCTGCGGCGATCGACACCTGCCTCAGCGTTGCCGATCAATACGATATCCAGGTCGCTATCCACACCGACACGCTGAACGAAGCTGGATTTGTTGAGGATACGATCGCGGCTTTCAAAAACCGGGTGATCCATACCTATCACACCGAGGGAGCGGGCGGCGGACATGCGCCAGACATCATCAAAGTTTGCGGAGAGCTGAATGTCTTGCCGTCCTCCACCAATCCGACCCGACCCTATACGGTGAATACGCTGGAAGAGCATCTGGATATGCTGATGGTTTGCCATCACCTCGATCGCGGCATTCCAGAGGATGTCTCGTTTGCCGAATCTCGGATTCGCCGCGAAACGATCGCCGCCGAAGATATTCTGCATGATTTGGGTGCGTTTAGTATGCTGTCTTCTGATTCGCAGGCGATGGGGCGAATTGGCGAGGTGATCATCCGCACTTGGCAGACGGCACACAAGATGAAGGATCAGCGGGGCGCATTGAGCGAAGATAGCGATCGCAATGACAACACTCGCGCCAAGCGCTATATCGCCAAGTACACGATCAATCCAGCGATCACGCATGGCATTGCTAGCTATGTCGGATCGATCGAGGTGGGCAAGCTGGCGGATCTCTGCCTCTGGCGACCTGCCATGTTTGGGGTCAAACCGGAGATAGTGATGAAGGGCGGACTAATCGCTTGGGCGCAGATGGGTGATGCCAATGCCAGCATTCCGACTCCGCAGCCCGTTCACATGCGCCCGATGTTTGCCAGCTTTGGCGGCGCGATGCACCAAACTTCGCTGACTTTTCTCTCGCAGGCGGCGATCGACAAGGGCATTCCTGATTTGCTGAAGCTTCAGAAAAAGACGGCGGCTGTGTCCAACATTCGGCAGTTGACCAAGCGCGATATGAAGCTGAATGACGCGATGCCTCGGATGGAGGTTGATTCAGAAACCTACGAAGTTCGGGCAGATGGGGAATTGCTCACCTGCGAACCCGCCACCGTGCTGCCGATGGCGCAGCGCTATTTCTTGTTCTGAGGAATGCTCTTTAGAACTGGGAATCCTAAGGAAAAAAGCAATCTTCCTAAACCCCTGCTTCCCTGTATCGGTATGACTGACTCTTTTCAGTTCGCTCCAGACAATCCAGCTCCAGTCCACCTGAATCCCCCCGATCGCCCCGTTGCCGTTGAGCTACCGTTGGCAATTGCTGCTGCGATCGCCCAGCGGATGGAAGAATCGGGGCAAACCCAGGCGCAGGTGATTTTGGAAGCGCTGCAACTTTTGCTCAGCCCAGATCAGATGCCATCTGCCGAAGATGCCGAACTGCGATCGCTCAAACAACGGCTGGTAGACTTAGAAGCTTTAATTCCCAGGATGATCGCCCTAGAGGGAAAGTCGATCGCCTTCTGAGCAACCGTCCGTCCCTCCCTCAGAAGGCAAGCAGCTCACAGTCAAGCCCGCCAAAGTTAAATCAGTCGAGCGGCATTACCAATTTTCAGCCGGATACCAATCGACCTGCGACTAAGAACCCGGCGATCGCCCCGGCTGAGGACAGTCGCCTGAATCCGGGTTCTTCTGTGGCGGCACTCTGGATTCAGATTAGTCAGAACAACCAGCCGCCTGCTTCCATTCCGTCCACGCTGACAGAGCCAGAGGAAAATGCAGAACCCTACCTGGAACTTTGCCCAAAGTGCAATCATCGGCTCAATCCACCCTTCAAGGCAACAAGTCGGCAGGTCTGCGCCAAGTGCAACTGGTCAGAGAAGCCGCGAAATTTACTACAAGAAGGCGGGGCGGATCTGAGGCAGCTTCTAGAGCAAGCGACCGTAGAATCACTGGACAATATGAAGCCGCGCAAAAAGCCGGGGTGATTTGCTTCTATTCTGAAATTTGCTTCTATACTTTGCTTCTATACTAAGACTCACGATTTAGGGCAACTGTCTAAAGCAAATATGAGCCTAAAGCAAATATGAGCAGATCAGGATTGACCGCCACCGCAAGACTGCGATCGAGCGCCGAGCTAGCCGTTGAAAAATTCAAAGTTTCTGGGTGCAGGTTGGGATCAGTTCTGCTGCTGGCTTTGGTGATCGTGCCTTTGCTGGAAATGCAGACGCAGGCGCAGTCCCTCCCGACTTTGGGCGTGCAAACCCAAGACCAGCCTGATCCGCAAACTGCTGAGGGGCAGTTGGCGATCGGCATCCAAAATATCCAGCAGGGTCAGGTTGATATGGCGATCGCCGCCTTTCAGCAGGCGACTACTCTAAATCCCAGTTTGGCTCCCGCGCACTACAATTTGGGGTTGGCGCTCCGGCAGCAAGGACAGCTTCAAGCCGCTGCTACCGCCTTTTACCGTGCGATTCAAGCCGATCCAAGCCTGACCGTTGCCTATACGAATTTGGGGGCTGCCCTGCTGGAAGGGGGAAATTTGAACCAGGCAACTGAGTA
>JBBSFA010000428.1:0-4098 GCA_038239185.1 Elainellales cyanobacterium
CCTAGCCGCTGCAAAATAATGTTCGCCACTTCCCGATAGAAGCCAGTCGTCAGCGCAATCTTAATGCCCTGCGATCGCAGCCACTCGAACAGCTCTAAACAGCCCTCCGTTGGAGAAACAGGCTGAGTACGATAGTGAGCTTCCAGAATATCTTTAAACAGCTCAAACGAAGTCTCTACTTTGGACGCATACTCTGGATGATCCTGCCCCAACTGCTGCGCCCATAGCGCTTGAAACACGCTCTTTTTTGACCAGCCCATCATCGCCAGCAGATCCGCCGCTTCTGCTTTTAAGCCTGTGCGATCGGCTGCTGCTGAAAAGCAATTTTGGACTTCGTTGTTGTCTTGAATCGTCGTGCCTGACATGTCGCAGACGACGAGTTGAATCGGTGGCATGATGTAGATCCCTCTCTAGATTTTAAGTCAGTCCGATCGCCGCAGCTTGAGTTGCAGTCGGTCTGGCAGCGGGGGCGATCGCCAGCACTCGACATTGCTCTGCCGCAAAGCTAAGCTGCACCAACTGCCCGGAGATAAAGCTTTCCGCCTGCGTCGTGGGCACATCCACATTCAGGTAAAACGCACCGACCAGCACCGACAGCCGCACCAAGGCTCCCAAGAAAATCCGGCTGGTAACCAGACCGCTCAGCAAATTGGTTCCCTGTGGAACTTCTGCACCGGGCAAAGCCATCCGGATACTTTCTGGACGCACCAGCACGATCACAGCCGATCCGTCCGGCAAATCGGTGGGTTGGGTTTGCAAAATCTCCTCGGCAATCTGGGAATCGGGATGCGTCGAAACTCGCACCTGCCGATGCTCCCAGATGCCGGGAATCTGATTCATCGCGCCGATAAACGAAGCGGTAAAGGCAGTTCTGGGTCTGAGGTAAATTTCTTCGGGCGACCCGGCTTGATCGATTTGACCTTGTGACATGACGATGACGCGATCGGCGATCGACAGGGCTTCTTCCTGATCGTGCGTCACAAACAAAGTCGTGATCTGGAGCTGCTGCTGAATCCGGCGGATTTCATTGCGGAGCTGAAGCCGCACTTTCGCGTCTAGTGCCGACAGCGGCTCATCCAGCAGCAAAACGCGCGGCGAAATGGCTAATGCTCGCGCCAACGCAACTCGCTGCTGTTGTCCGCCGGACATCTGATGGGGGAGGCGATCGCCCATGCCGCTCAGCCCCACCAGCTCCAGCATTTCCGAGGCGCGGCTTTTTTGCTGCACCCGCGACAGCCGCTTCACCCGCAGCCCAAACGCGATGTTTTGCAGGGCAGTCATGTGGGGAAACAGACTGTACGACTGGAACACCATGCCCATATCGCGCCGATTGGCAGGCAGATCGCCAATCTCCTGATTGTCTAGCCGAATCGTGCCGCCTGTGGGTCGCTCAAATCCGGCAACCATTCGCAGAATCGTCGTTTTGCCGCAGCCAGAAGGTCCTAGCAGCGCGATGAATTCGCCCGACTGGATCTCCAGGTTCACGTCCTGCACTGCCATGACGGAACCATAGGATTTGAAAAGATGGCTGAGTTGGAGGTAGGACATGATAAAAGCGCAGAATAAAAGAACATCTAGACTTTGACAAAGCGAGTCAGCAGCCAAGCCACAAGCCAAGTCGAGAGAAACGAGAGCAGAGACATGACGATCGAATATTGCGGCTGATACGAATAGAGCTGCTGAATATAGAGCGGAAAGGTTTCGTAAGAGGAGCCAACCAGGAAAAGCGCCAGCGTGAATTCGCCCAGCACGAACGACAGCACCAGCAAGCCGCCGCTAATCACGCCTGTCCAGACGCAGGGCAAAATCACCTCAATGAAGATACGCCACCAGCTTGCCCCCAAACTTTCGGCGGCTTCAGTCAAAGTCAGCACATTTGCCCCTTGCAGGCTATTCTCGACGGCGCGATAGGCAAAAGGCAGCGTGACGACTGTGTAAGCGCCGATGAGCAAATAGGGCGTGCCAGTCAGGGCTAACGGCGGCGTAGAAAAGACCTGAATTAGCCCGATGCCCAACGTCACGGCAGGCACCACAAACGGCAGCAGCGAAATCAATTCCAGCGCGGGCAGCAGCCAGCGGGCTTTGAGATATGCCCAATAGAGCGTAAATGTGGTTAAAGTCAAGGTGATGACGATCGTCCACAGTCCCGCCATCAAAGAGTTACCCAAATATTGATAAAACGAGGGATCGGCAAACGCAGCCTGGTAATACGCAAAGGTGATTCCCTTAGCGGCGCGAGTGCTGAACCGCAGCAGCCCAAAGATCGGCAGAAAAATATAAGCCAGCAAGCCCAGCAGCAGTACCCTCCGCCAGATCCGATCGCCCGATCGATTGGGAATCCGAGCAGTCTGAGCGGCAGGTTGAATTGGCGGTGTAGCGATCGTCATAGCTAGCGCATCCAGCGGCGAGCGCGGAGATTGGTGATTTGATAGAGCGTAACCGCGATCGCCAAAACGATCGTCATTTCCACGGCTAAAGCATTCGCCAAGCCAGGATTAAAGTCGGTCTGACCTTTGACCAGAAACGTGATCTTGATAGTGACTAAATTCAGCGCGCCGCCCGCTAAGGCAAACGCCGTTGCCTGTGCCCCAAACGCATTGGCAAATAGCAACGCCACGCCTCCGACGATCGGCGGCAGCAAAATCGGAATGCCGACCCAGCGCCAAAACTGGTCACGGGTCGCCCCCAAACTTTCGGCAGCCTCGCGCCACTGCTGGCGAAACCGCTGCACGGCAGGCAACATCAGCAGCAACATCAGCGGAATCTGAAAGTAGAGGTAAGTCAGAATCAGCCCGACGTTGTTGTAAACCGTGAAGCCTTGCTTGTAGAGATCAAAGCCGATCGCCCGCAGCAGTTCGGTCAGCCAGCCTGCGTTGCCCAAGGTCGTAATCATGGCAAATGCCAGCGGCACGCCGCCCCAGTTCGCCGCCACGCTCGCCAGCGTCGAGATCCCCGACGAACCCGATCCGCCCCAGGCGATCGCGATCGCCAGCAGCGTCCCGAAGATGCCGCCCAAAATTGCCGTGACCAGCGAGATTTCGATCGTCTCCACAAATGCCCGCAGATATTCGCCTCGCAGCGTTCCGGCGTAGTTTGCCAGCGACCAGCCCTGCTGCGTTTGCAGCGAACCTATCACCATCAGCGCGATCGGCAGCACCAAAAAGACGAAAAGTCCGATCGCCATTGGAGCCAGCCCCAGCGTAGTAGAAACCCAGGGATAGCGCACCCAAAAAGATTTAGTTCGCGAACGGGAATGGGTCATGTATCTTTCAAATCAATACGATCGGCTGTGCAGATCAATAGCTGCACAGCCTATTACCCTCTACTGCCCTAGCACCTTCGCGCCCCACTGTTCCGTCACGACCTTCTTCGCCGCATCCAGCTTAGCGGTATCGACGATTGCCGGAGTCACGTTCTTATACTCCGCCGGATTTGGCAGCTTCGATTTCAGATCAGCCGGGATTGTCAGCTTGTCGATGAAGGTCGGACGCACATAGCCCTTCAGCATCTCAAGCTGTCCTTCGTCAGAGAAAATGTACTCCTGGAACAGACGAGCCGCATAGGGGTGAGGCGCAACGCGGTTGATGATTTGCGCGTACTTCGTTGCTACGGCTCCGTCGGTCGGAATAATCACTTCCAGCTTGGGATTTCCGGCAAACTTGTCGCGATCGGTCAATCCCAAAAAGTCGGGCTTGATGGCGATCCCCACTTCACCCGACTGCATTCCGGCGGTGTCGCCTTTGGCTGGGGTAAAGCTGCCTTTCTTCTTCAGTTCGGCAAACAGATCCACGCCTTTGCCAATGTCATCAATGCTGCCGCCGTTCGCATAAGCAGCGGTGATCACTGCCAGCAGCGCACTGTTGGACTGACGCGGGTCGCCGTTGATTGCCACCATATTGTCGAACTTGCCTGACAGCAGTTCTTTCCAGGACTTGGGCACTGAGCCAGCCTTCTCCGGGTTGACGACGAACGACAAAACGCCGCCGTAGTTAGAAGCCCAATGTCCATCTGGGTCTTTCAGATCCGCTGGAATCTCATCCCAGCGCGAAACTTTGTAGGCTGCTGTAGCGTTTTTTGATTTGGCTTCGGGACCAAACA
>JBBSFA010000429.1:0-4096 GCA_038239185.1 Elainellales cyanobacterium
AGAGGTTCGTGATGCACTGGCAACCTTACGAGGGGAAGACGTTGTTGTAGGTTTTTTAGAAGCTCTCGACAAGTCTTCAAATTCTCAGATTCGCTATCTTGCTGCTGAAGCATTAGGGAATTTAGGTGATCCAAAAGCAATCACAGGGCTACTTGCAGCTCTGGAGGACGAAAATTCTTCTGTTCGTTACCATGCTGCAAAAGCTTTGGGGAAATTGCCTAGTCAAACAATGCTTCCCGATCTGTCTCAGCTATTGCGAGATCCAAATAAAAATAATGAGACTCATGAAGCCGCTATTCTTGCTTTGGGAGAATCGCATAACGAGGAAGCAGTTCCAGAGCTTTTAAAACTCTTAGAAGATTCAGAAGATAAAGAAGCTAATGTCTGCTATTACGTAATTGAGGCACTGAAAGAAATTGGTAGTGCTACCGCCTTAAATTCACTTCAGAAAACACAGAAACTGAAGGATGCTAATTTCGTCTACACGATCGCCAACATCCAATCTCGCTGCCAATTTTACAACTACGAAATCTTTCAACAAAGTCAGAAGTCAGAGAATTCAAAATCTCGAGTTGATGCCCCTATCGCAAATTTCTATAAAGACTTAGACAAAGCAGTTTTTAAAATCCAAGAGAATCCAGAACTACGTCAACAGGACAGTGAAGACCGATTAACGATAGACATCGTTAATTCACTGTGTAGTTCAGGGTATAACGCATCACATGACTCCAAAATTGGAGGTCATGCTGACCTTGTTGTTAGAAAAGATAATTTTTTATGGATTGGAGAAGCAAAAATCTATAAGGGAAACAATTATTTGTGGGAAGGATTTCAACAGCTCACGACAAGATACTCGATCGGGGACTCTAATCAAAATAGTGGTGGTCTATTGATATATATCCGTAATGAAAATGCAAGTTCAATCATGGAAAAATGGCAAAATTATTTGCTTGAGAAAAACTTGCCAGACTATAGTTGGAACCCTTGTGCAATGAGAGAGCTAGCCTTTATATCAACTCATAGGCATGAAAGATCAGGGCAAGCTTTTCATGTCAGACACATTCCAGTCATACTCCATTTTTCTCCTAGAGACAAAAGTGGACGACTTAGCAAAAAATATCCTAATCCTTGAAAACTCAATCTGAGGAGTACTATGCAAATCACGATCGACCTACCCGATAATCTTTCACTCACCGAAGCTGACCTGCGGCGAGAACTCGCGATCGCTCTATTTCAACAGGAACACATCACGATCGGCAGTGCCAGCCAACTTGCTGGACTCCATCAAATTGAATTTCAAAGACTCATCGCTAGTCGAGGCATCTGCATTCATTACGATCTCGAAGATTACCAACTTGATACGCAAAACCTCAAAGAACGAGGCTGGTTGTGATTGTTGCAAGTGACACTTCACCCCTCTGCAACTTGGCGATTGTCAATCACCTCTGGATATTGCCCGCCCTTTACGGCAGAGTCATTATTCCTCTCGCCGTTGCTGATGAATTAGCCAACGCTGATGGAATTGCCAGTGTTCAAAACATCCTCACTCTAGACTGGATCAGAGTTTGTCCGCTCACAGAGATTGCCCTAGCAGAAAGCCTAGAGCGCGATCGGAAACTTGATCTAGGAGAAGCCCAAGCGATCGCGCTTGCCATTCAAATTAAAGCGACTGACCTTCTCATGGATGAACGTCTCGGTAGACAAGAAGCCGTGTCTCTAGGACTATCCGTAACGGGTGTTTTGGGTATCTTACGTGTTGCCAAACATCAAAATTTAATTTCAGTAGTCAAGCCAGTTCTAGACAAACTGATGAATCAAGCAGGCTTTCGGGTTAGCCAACCTTTGTACAATCAAATCCTACAGGACGAGAACGAATAACGCTTCTGGACACGCACACCGCCCAACATCTGCGGCTGAGTTGAGAATTGCAGCCAGTTGCGGTGAAGGTTCAGTTCTTGTGCTGCAAATTTTGCTATTATACTACGGTTTATCTATCGATTTATAGTGCTTAACCGGCGCGGTATAGTTTAGCTTGCCTTCCGAAGTTAGCTATGGTAGCGTTTAAGCATAAAATACGGTAATCCTATCGAATTACTGGTGATTAAAAGGCTAGTCCAAGCCTTTGGGTTAATGGGTCAACTTCACCAGCCGATCGCCCCGCGCCAGATTGCGCCTGTTAAATTTCCATGAGTACTGCACTATGATTGCCTCCGGACTTCTCTCGCGTGAATCCCAGCAGCTTTATCGCTTCGCTGCCCGTGCCTCCCTGCCGACCCAACCCGATCGCCTCTGGCAAATTGAATCTGGATATGTGCGAACCTTGACCTGGTTAGAAGATGGCACAAACGTAGCTTTGGGCATCTGGGGAAAAGGGGATGTGGTGGGTTCGCCTTTTTCTAAAGCCGATCCCTTGCAGATTGAGTGCCTCACCAAAGTGGAGGCGATCGCACTTCCGTTAGCAACCTTGCAGAATCCTACGGCAGTCTTGCTGACCCACCTGCATCAAGCTGAAGCGCTGATGCAACTCCACAGCCACAAGCGCATTGACATCATGCTGTTCAAGTTTTTGGAGTGGCTAGACAAACGGTTTGGCGAAGATGTAGAAAATGGGCGCTTGCTCAACTTGCGATTGACCCATCAAGACATTGCAGAAACTTTGGGCACAACCAGAGTCACCGTCACTCGCATCCTCAACCAGCTTGAGAAACAAGGCTTGATTCAGTGCCTATCAATGCAGCGGATTGTGGTTCAAGAGCAAGAATTCTGGCACTACCAGATTTAGTTGAAAATTTAGTTAAAACCAGAGAACCTTGCTTTCTCGATCGGCTTGTGGGATAGTCTTATTTGTAATCTACGGTAAATCGATCGATGTGTAGTAGATTAAGTCAATTTTTGGCTACGGCATTGCAAATCTAGGGAGTTTAGACTCGGCATGGATGTACTTTGGTTCTTCCCGACGCATGGAGACGGTCGCTATCTGGGAACCGCAACGGGTGGACGTGCGGTCACGCCAGAATATCTGAAACAGCTTGCAGGCGCGATCGACTCGCTGGGTTTCGCTGGGGCACTCTTACCTACGGGGCGATCGTGCGAAGATGCCTGGATTACAGCGGCTTCGCTTATCCATGTCACCCAGCGGATGAAGTTTTTGGTGGCAATTCGTCCAGGGATTGCTTCACCGGGCATGTTAGCCAGAATGGCGGCTACCTTCGATCGCCTCGCGAAAGGTCGCTTGCTGGTCAATGTGGTGACGGGCGGCGATCCGGTTGAGCTAGCAGGCGATGGGCTATATCTGAGCCATGACGATCGCTATGCTCTGACCGACGAATTTCTCTCCGTTTGGCGAGAGGTGATGGCGGGCGATGTCGTAGATTACGAAGGGAAGCATCTTAAGGTCAACGGCAGCAAGCTGTTGTTTCCGCCTGTGCAAACTCCCTATCCGCCGCTATATTTTGGCGGTTCCTCACCTGCGGCAATCCAAGTTGCAGCGAAGCATGTCGATCTGTATCTGACTTGGGGAGAGCCGCCCCAGCAGGTCGCCGCAAAGATTGCGGCAGTGCGACAGCAGGCAGCAGCGTATGGCAGAACGTTGCGGTTTGGGATTCGGCTGCATGTGATTGTGCGCGAAACGGAAGCGGAAGCCTGGGAAGCGGCAGATCAGTTAATCCAGCATTTGGATGAGGAGACGATCGCTTCTGCTCAAGCAGCGCTCTCACGGGCTGATTCGGAAGGACAGCGGCGAATGCAGCAATTGCATGGTGGGAGCCGGACTGAGTTGGAGATTAGTCCTAATCTCTGGGCAGGGGTTGGCTTAGTGCGGGGCGGGGCTGGTACAGCGCTAGTGGGCGACCCGGATACGGTTGCGGCACGGATGTTGGAATATGCCGATCTGGGTGTGGATACTTTCATTCTGTCCGGCTATCCGCATCTGGAAGAAGCCTATCGCGTTGCAGAGCTGCTGTTTCCAAAGCTGCCAGTGGGTGTGACGCTACCGCCACCTAGCCGCCAGTTTAGTCCGGTGGGAGAGGTGATTGCCAACGAGCGGATTCCCGCCAGCGCCAGTTAAGTCAGCCAGCATCATGAGTTCATTTCTATG
>JBBSFA010000430.1:0-4094 GCA_038239185.1 Elainellales cyanobacterium
AAAGAGATTGTGCAGGCAGGAACGATCGCCACCGACAGCCCTAGCATCAGGTAAATGAAAGCACGGAAATTTATAGCACCGGAGTTCATGGGGTTCCTCTGGCTAGCTCAAAACAAAATTCACGAGTTTGCCGGGAACAACGATCACCTTTTTGACTTCCTTCTCTGCAATGTACTTTCGCGCCAGCTCCGACTCACGCGCCAACTGCTCTAGCTGCTGGCGATCGGCTTGGGCAGGCACCTGAATTGTGCCGCGAGTTTTGCCCATAATCTGAATCACCAGCGAGATCTCATCCACCACCAGCGCGGCTGGATCGAACTGACACCAAGCTTGCTGATGCACTGAATCTGAGTGCCCCAAGCTATGCCACAGCTCTTCGGCAAGGTGTGGCGCAAACGGAGCCAGCAGCTTCAAGAGCGTTTCAATCCCTTCTGCATAGATGGCGGACTGCTTTCCGGGAGCATCGGTCAAGGCATTGCTCAACTTCATCAGCTCCGAAATTGCCGTGTTGAACTGGTAATCACCCTCCAAGTCTTCGCTGATGGCAGCGATCGCCGTGTGGATCGATCGGCGCAGATCCTTTTCATCTTTGGTCAGTTCAGCCGTCGGGTCGGCAGGTTGGGTCGCCGCCAGTTCTATGACCAACCGCCACACCCGATTTAGGAAGCGGAATTGTCCTTCTACATCTGCGTCTTCCCATTCCAGATCTTTTTCTGGCGGCGCTTTGAACAGAATAAACATCCGCGCCGTATCTGCGCCGTACTTGGTGATCACATCGCCCGGAGCAATGCCGTTGTACTTAGATTTAGACATCTTTTCAAACACCACTTCCAGCGCGTCTCCGGTATCGGGATCGATCGGATTCGCCGGATCGGTGATTCTGTCAGGGATCACATAGCGATCGGTGCGCGGATTCTTGTAGGTTTTGCTCTGCACCATACCCTGGGTCAGCAAACGGTTGAAAGGCTCGTCGAAGCTGAGTAAGCCGCGATCGCGCAATACTTTGGTGAAAAAGCGGGAGTACAGCAAGTGCAAAATCGCATGTTCGATGCCGCCCACATATTGATCGACGGGAAGCCAATTGTTCACCTTGGCGGGATCAAATGCCTGCTGGTCATTACGGGCATCGGGATAGCGCAAGTAATACCACGAAGAACACATGAAAGTATCCATCGTGTCGGTTTCGCGCCGTGCCGGAGTGCCGCAGCTTGGACAAGGCACGTTAATCCAGGAGTCTAACTTTGCCAACGGCGATGCGCCGCGCCCGGAAAACTCTATTCCGTCTGGCAGCTTCACGGGCAATTCGGCATCCGGCACAGGAACTGTGCCACAAGTGCCGCAGTGGACGACTGGAATCGGACAGCCCCAGTAGCGCTGCCGTGAGATCAGCCAGTCCCGTAAGCGGTAGGTGACTTTACCGGAACCTTTGCCGTTCGCCTCCAGCCAGTTGACAGCAGCCTCAACGCTTTCCCCAGCGCCTTTGCCAGCCGCAACGCCGTTCAGAGCCTCCGAGTTGACGATCGCGCCCTCGCCTACGTAAGCCTGCTTCATCGAATTTGCGCTCAAGCTCCGATCGATCGGCTGTACAACGACTTTGATCGGTAGGTCAAACTTTCTGGCAAATTCAAAATCGCGCTGGTCGTGCGCTGGAACCGCCATGATTGCGCCCGTGCCATAGCCCATCAGCACATAGTCCGCGATCCAGATGGGAATCCGCTCTCCATTCACCGGATTCACGGCAAAACTGCCCGTCCACACTCCGGTTTTCTCGCGGTCTTCGGCAGTGCGATCGATTTCGCTCTGGGTGGCGGCGGCGGCTTTGTAGGCGGTCACGGTTTCTGCCTGCGCGGGAGTCGTCAACGACTCAACTAAAGGATGCTCCGGCGACAGCACCATAAAGGTCGCGCCCCAAAGCGTATCAGGTCGGGTCGTGAAAATCGGCAGCTCGTCGCCTGCTTCCGTGTGGAAGATCACCTGAGCGCCCGTCGATTTGCCGATCCAGTTCTCCTGCATCAGCTTGACGCGATCGGGCCAGCCTTCCAGCTTGTCTAAATCTTGGAGCAATTGCTCGGCGTAGTCGGTAATTTTGAGGAACCATTGCTTCAGCAACCGCCGCTCGACCAAAGCCCCCGATCGCCAAGACTTACCCTGGCTGTCTACCTGTTCGTTTGCCAGCACGGTTTGATCGATCGGGTCCCAGTTAACAGTCGCTTCTTTCTGATACGCTAAACCTGCCTTGAAAAACTCTAGAAATAGCCACTGTGTCCAGTGATAATACTCTGGGGAGCAAGTCGCCACTTCCCGCGTCCAGTCGATCGACAGTCCCAACTGTTTAAGCTGAGTCCGCATCTGAGCAATGTTCTGTTCCGTCCACTGGGCGGGTGGAATGCCTCGCTCGATCGCGGCGTTCTCGGCAGGCAACCCAAAGGCATCCCAGCCCATGGGATGTAACACTCGATAGCCCTGCATCCGCTTGTGGCGGGCGATCACATCGGTAATTGTGTAGTTGCGGACATGTCCCATGTGCAGCGTTCCAGAGGGATAGGGGAACATGGACAGCGCATAGTATTTGGGCTTGGCGCTGGCTTCCGGGGCTAGATCTAGCCCTTGCGCTTCCCAAATCTGCTGCCATTTTTCCTCAATCGCGGTGGGGCTATAGCGGGACTCCACGGGTAACGCTCCTCTGGATAATTACGTAGTTCTAACCCATTCTATAGGAAGGGCGATGGACAGGGGATGTAAAGGATGAAGGATGCAGGGTGTTTCTGATTTGCAGGATGAAGCAGGCGTGAGGGAAAAGAGCTGAATGACTGAGTTAATCCGAATCTTTGTCTACGGAACCTTAAAGCCTGGAGAATCGAACTTTGAGCAGTATTGCGCCAATCGCGTGATCGCGACTCAAGCGGCGATCGCCTATGGGCTGCTGTTTGATTTGCACTTGGGCTATCCCTCTATGACAGAAGGCGATCGCCCAGTGTATGGCTATCTGCTCTCGTTCACAGACACGACAATGTTAAAAGCGATGGACGAGCTAGAGGATTTTGATCCGAGCCGTCCTGCCGATCGCAATGAATATAACCGGGTGCAAATTGAAATTTTTGATTTGAGAGGGCGATCGCTGGGTAACGCTTGGGTGTATTTGATGTCGCTGGATCTGGTCAAACAGGCGGGCGGAACGCTGCTGCCAAACTGCAATTGGACAAGCCGCAATCTGGATGTTTAAACCCTGCGGATAGAGATCCCCGGCTTTTTTAAAAAAGCCGGGGATCTAGGCGCTCTGGGCATCCTAGGCGACCCAGACACTCCAAACATTCTTCAAGCTTCTCAGCTCGATCGCCCTACCGCACCAGCACACTCATAATATTTACCGATCGCAAACGGTGCAGGCACGATCGGCGTAAACTGGATGCGTTCACGAAGTGTTTCCGAAGGAAAATCGCTGGCTAGCTTTCGCAAATTTCGATCGCCCTTGAAACCGCAAACACCTTCTCTAGATTTTGTGAGAACGCCTCAAATTCAATGTCTGCTGTAAATCGCTCGATGGCATCAACGGCATCCAAAATATCCTGCAAATAGTCCTCCACTTGCCGCCTAGTCACAGATAGATAACCTCTGCTAGAATTCGCTCTCCAATGCGAGGCTTCAATCCAGACTTATGCACTAAATCGACTTTGACTCCTAAATTATCGCTGAGATAGTTCTCTAAATTGACAAACTTCAACAGGCTCGGTGTCTCGGAAAACTCCACCAGCACATCCACATCACTCGTTTCGGTCTGCTCTTGCCTGACGTAGGAGCCGAAAATTCCTAGTTCTCTGACCTTGTACTGTTCTTGCAACGTTGACTTGTGCAGAGCAAGCGATCGCTTGATTTCTTCCAGAGTTTTCATCGCTCATAATCTCCCTTTGGATCACTTGGATCACAATGTATCGCTTATTCGACACGGTTCATTTCTTGATAAAGCGCTTGACCCATGGGTTCTGCCTTAGAGAAATGTGGGATATCATATTTCCATTGCTCACAGATGGAGTCACAATCTATGCAATGCCCCCTGTGCGGACATGACAAGGCTCATAAGCACGGTCGAACTGCTA
>JBBSFA010000431.1:0-4076 GCA_038239185.1 Elainellales cyanobacterium
CGCTAGGGGGTGCTCAAGGTCAAGCCGTGGATATTGAGATTCAGGCGAAAGAAATCCTTTACCTGAAGCGCACACTCAACGATTTGTTGGCTTATCATACAGGACAGCCATTTGAAAAAATCGAAACGGATACCGATCGCGATTTTTTCATGTCCGCAGAAGAAGCGAAAAACTACGGTCTAATCGATCAAGTAGTGACTCGTCAAGATCTGCCGCTGCCCGGAGAAACTATTACCGCAGTCAAGTAGAGGGCAAGTATGCCTAGTAAGTATGACTCTCATCTCAAATGTTCATTCTGTGGTAAGTCGCAGGAGCAGGTTCGCAAGCTGATTGCTGGTCCTGGCGTTTACATCTGCGATGAATGCGTTGACCTCTGCAATGAGATTTTGGATGAGGAGTTGTTCGACACTAGCGCGACGGTTCCTCAATCCTCGTCGCGACGGGAACAGCCTCCTGAAAAACGGCAGGTGCGAACCCCCAGTCTGTCGATGAACCAGATTCCCAAACCGAGAGAAATCAAGAAGCATCTTGACGAACATGTGATTGGGCAAGATGAAGCGAAAAAGATCCTCTCGGTCGCGGTTTACAACCATTACAAGCGCCTGAGCTACGTTCAATCCAAGGCAGGCAAGGTCGAAGATGCGATCGAGCTGCAAAAATCGAACATCCTGTTAGTGGGTCCAACGGGCTGCGGCAAAACGCTGCTGGCTCAGACCCTAGCCGAAATGCTAGATGTGCCTTTCGCAGTTGCCGATGCCACGACGCTAACGGAAGCGGGCTATGTCGGTGAGGATGTGGAAAATATCCTGCTGCGGCTATTGCAAGTGGCTGACCTGGACGTAGAAGCGGCACAGCGCGGCATTATCTACATTGATGAAATCGACAAGATCGCCCGCAAAAGCGAAAATCCCTCAATCACGCGAGATGTCTCCGGTGAAGGGGTGCAGCAGGCTTTGCTGAAAATGCTGGAAGGCACGATCGCTAACGTCCCTCCCCAGGGCGGACGCAAGCATCCCTATCAGGACTGCATCCAGATTGACACCAGCAATATCCTGTTTGTCTGCGGCGGCGCATTTGTCGGCTTAGACAAAGCCGTTGAGCAGCGGATCGGCAAAAAATCGATGGGCTTTATCCAGCCTGGAGAAAATCAGCCGAAAGAGAAACGGGCGGCGGATGTGCTGAAGCACATGGAGCCGGATGACTTGGTGAAATTTGGCATGATCCCAGAGTTCATCGGTCGGGTTCCGGTCGTCGCTGTTCTCGATCCGCTGGACGAAGAAGCGTTGGCTGCGATTCTGACAGAGCCGCACAACGCCCTAATGAAGCAGTATCAGAAGCTGATGCGGATGGACAACGTGCAGCTAGACTTTAAGCCCGATGCAGTTCAGGCGATCGCCAAGGAAGCCTATCGTCGCAAAACAGGCGCGAGGGCGCTCCGCAGCATCGTTGAAGAGCTGATGCTGGATATGATGTATGAGCTGCCCTCGCGCAAAGATGTCACCCGCTGCTCGATTACGCGAGAAATGGTTGAGAAGCGATCGACCGCTGAACTCCTGGTGCATCCCTCTTCTATCCCCAAGCCTGAATCCGCTTAGGAATTTATAGCCTTAAAGAGGAAGGGTTAGGCGCTAGCGCCTAACCCTTTCTGGTGTCGTGCCGAATCACAGACTCTAAACGAGTTCAGGCTGCTTGCTGTCGGTCGCAGCCGAGACATCCCCTGAAGAAACTGTCTGAGCAGCAGCTTGCCCCTCAGCAGGCAACCCCAACAGATCACGATACAGATTCACGTACTCGATCGCCGACTTATCCCAGCCGAACTCCTTCGCCATGCCGCGTTGCTGGAGCTTGCGCCAATCTGCCTTGAACTGGAACGCCTCCCAAGCCCGCACCATGCAGGTAAACAAATCGAGCGGCTCATAGCGATCGAAGCAGTAGCCTGTCCCGGTTTCTTTGACTGGGACATAATGCTCAACGGTATCGACCAAGCCGCCTGTGCGCCGCACGATCGGGACACTGCCGTAGCGCAAGGCGAGCAGTTGGCTGATGCCGCATGGCTCAAAGCGCGAAGGCATCAAGAAAGCATCAGAGCCAGCATAGATCCGCCGTGCCAGCGTATCGTTGTGCAGCAGGTAAGCCGACACCCTACCTGGATAGCGCGAGGCTAACTGCCACAGTTCTGTTTCGTAGTAGCGATCGCCCGTGCCCAACACCACAAACTGCGCGTCGCTGTAGGCAATGAAGCGATCGATTGTTTGCAGAATCAGATCCAGCCCTTTCTGCTCCACCAGTCGCGACACCATGCCGACTAAAAATGCGCCGGAGTTGACTTCTAAGCCTAGTTCTTCCTGAAGCGACACTTTATTGGCGGCTCGCTTGTCTAGCGTTTCGGCGGTGAAGGTCTGCGGGATATGGCGATCGGTGGCAGGGTCGTAGAGTTGGCGATCGATGCCGTTGAGAATTCCAGCCATTTTGCCACTAATAAAGGACAGCAAACCGTCTAGATGCTCCCCATAGGCAGGAGTCCGAATTTGCTCTGCGTAGGTGGGCGAAACGGTTGTGACTTTATCCGCAAACTGCACCGCAGCCGCCATTGTGTTGTGTCCCTGCATGTACCACGGACACCAGGTAATCTGCTCTAGCCGCCAGCGCCAAGGACCCTGGTACGCCAGGTTATGAATCGTAAAGACTGTTTTGATGTCGGGTGTTTCGTGCATCCAGACGGGGATCATGCCCGTATGCCAATCGTGACAATGCACGATCTCCGGTCGCCAATCATATTTCCAGGCAAACTCGGTGGCACCATTGGCGAACAGCGTGAACCGCCAATCTTCATCTTCGCCATAGTAAACGCGACGAGGGGCGAAGGCAGGATGCCCAAATAGGTAGAGCGGCACATCCGTTCCGGGCAGAGTGGATTCGTAGACCTCAAAATCTTGCAGCATGGCTGTCCCCGTCCAGATCGGCTCCTTAGGAACCTTCATTTTGTCCGGCATGAAGCCATAGTAGGGCAAGAAGATGCGAACATCATGCCCCATTTCGCGCAGCACTTTTGGTAAAGCACCCAACACAACGCCCATGCCGCCTACTTTGGCAACAGGAACCGCTTCTGTTGCAACAAACAGAATCCGCATATCCTAACCTCCCCCGCGATACGTTCAAGCCTAAGCCACAAGTCCTGCTTACGCTCAGCAGACCTACTGTCTCAGTCTTTATAAATCTACAACAAAGTTGCGATCAAGAGACGATCGAACGGGGCTGCTGAGCCTGGACTTAGCGCTGGATCTCCGCCAGGATCTCCGCCAAAATTTCGGTTGCGCCTTGCTGCCGGAGCTGCTGAGCGAGCTGAATGCCGATCGCATCAGCATCAACCGCAGCCCCGGTGATAGTGCCCTTCACCATCTTTTGCCCATCGACGCTGGCAACCATGCCCGTCAAGGTGAGTAAGTCTCCATTCAGGAAGGTATTGACTCCGATCGGCACTTGGCAACCGCCTTCTAGCTGTCGCAGGAAAGCACGTTCAGCGTAGCAGCGCTGAGCAGTAGGCTGGTGCTCTAATGCCTTGAGCAGGTGCAGGATTTCTGGATCTTCACTGCGGCATTCAATCCCCAGTGCGCCTTGTCCTACGGCGTGCAGGGAGATTTCTGCCGGAATGATTTGGTGAATGCGGTCTGCCATGTCGAGCCGCTGGAGTCCAGCCGCCGCTAGGACGATCGCATCGTAGTCACCAGAGTCGAGCTTCTGTAGGCGCGTGTTGAGGTTGCCCCGGATATCTTTGAAGCGCAAATGCGGGTAGTGGTGGCGCAGTTGAGCCAGACGGCGCAGGGAAGAGGTGCCAATTACAGCGCCTTCGGGTAGCGTTGCGAGCTGTTTGTCTTTGTTGCGCTCATGCACTACTAGCGCGTCTGCCGGATCTTCTCGCTCGGTGACGCAGCCCAGCATCAAGCCCTGGGGCAAGCGGGTGGGCAAATCTTTGAGCGAATGCACGGCAAAATCGGTGTCGCCGCTTAGCATTCCGTCTTCTAGCTCTTGGGTAAACAACCCCTTGTCGCCAATTTTCGATAAAGCTACATCCAGGA
>JBBSFA010000432.1:0-4072 GCA_038239185.1 Elainellales cyanobacterium
AACGTATAGTAAAGTCCGGTGGGTCGTGCATCGGCTCCTGCCACGAGCCGAGCCATGCTGCGATCGATCGGGTAGCTCTGGAGCCGCCAGACAAACAGCCCGATTTGGGAGACATTGTAGCGACCGCTGGAGGCAAATCCGTCTGTGCCACTGTGAGCGCTACTGAACTGAGCGCGACTGAACTGAGCGCGATCGTCTCGGATGCGTCGGACTTCTGCCGTGTAAGCCACCCGCTGCTCGAACGGAGTACCCACGCGATCGGGGAGGCGATCGGGGCGCAGGTCGGCGGTGGTGCTGGTCGGGCGGGGATGGCTGAGGTTTTGGGTAGTGGCTAAGAGCTGGAAGAACTCAACCGCTCGCGATCGCCAACCCGTCACATCCCGTACAAGCTGTTCTAGCACCGGAGCCGTACCCTTGCGCCGTCGATACGCTAGCGTATTGGCGACATAGGCTCGCCGCTCTTGCTGCCCATAGGTGCGGGCGCTTTCGGCATAGAGTTCGCCCGTATCCAGCAGGTCGCCAATATAGGGTACGACCCATTCAGCGCAGGTTTCAATAAACCAGTCGTCATAGAGGTCGCTAATGTCGTCCTCCATGACGCGCAGCTCGCTTTCAACCACCGCCAGCAAGGCGCGCAGCGGTTCGCCTTCGGCAGCATCGCGGAGGCGGTAAATGGCAGGTAAGAGGGGGTAGAGGCGATCGGGCATAGGGGGCGAGAGGAGGGGGCTATAAAGTGGGGACTGGCGTGAGAGTGATACCTTCTGGGTTAACCAGCAGCAATTGAGCCGGATCGATTTGATCGATCGCCTGATTCCAGCGGGCGCGATCGGCGGGCAAAATTTGCTCCAGCATTTTGCTACTGCCGAGCCGATACAGCGCATCGAGATCGACTGCAATGATGCCCTCGATCGGTTGCAGCGTGGCGATCGCTTCCGCAGCGGTGATCGCTTGCCCAAAGTTGCGTGGGTCAAAGCTGAAAGTCTGGAGCAGTGCAGCACGAACTTTTTCGGTGACGAGTTTGGCTTCGTAGCGCGGATCGATCAGCAGTTTGGCTTCCAGGTTGAACCGGAGCGGCTGATAGGAATCGACCTGAACTCGCTGAACGGGATCACGAGCGGCATCGATCGCCGCCAGCAAGTTTTGGTAGAGGCTCGATTCGGGCGGTATGGCATCACCCTCAGCTCCCGCGATCGTGAGATGCACGATTTGGGCGTTGCCCGTCCAGAGGGCGATCGCTTGGGCTTTGCCAATTCCGGCGAAGGTGCGGGTGAAATCTTCAAAGTCGCGCAGAGAAACGATGCGATCGAGGGTGCGAACGGTGCGGGGCGCTTTGACTTTGGCTTCTGCTAAGTGTTCTCGATCGGCGGCTCCGCTAGCGGGCAATGGATTATTCACTTGCCGAATCCCCAAAGGCTGCGTTTTCAGCAGGCTAAGCCGATTTGCGCCCAAATTGCCATCCAGTCCAATGCCGCTGCGATAGGTGGCGGTCACGTTTTCCAGACCGCTCGGCAGTCTAGATCCGTTGATGCCATCGCCAAAAATCGCGGCGGTTGTGCCATCGTCCTCAATCCGCACCACATAGCCTTCGGCATGTCCACTCAGCGGGAACAGCGAAGGGGCTTCCTGCCAGAGAATGCCATTCACCCTTAGCTCTAGACTGCTAGCAGATCCAGCCGCAGTGGCAGCCGAGACATAGGTGAGCGGCGGCTTTTTCAAAACAAATCGCTGATTGGTTGCCATGCCGTCGCCGCTGCCCAGCACTTCTTTGACAGTTTCGCCGTGGGTGGCGCGGACGACGTTAGCCGCGATCGCCACAGTCGCAGGATCGTAGCTATATTTCAGCGGTGCTTTCAGACGCAGCACGGGATGCTGTTGGTCGTCGGGTGGAATATCAACCTCGACCAGTTCGCTAATCAATTCGCTGTCTTTGTCGGCTGGCAGCAAGCGCAAATCAGCAATCAAGTCACTGATTCGCGTATCGAGCGTCCCGACAAAACCATCGCGATCTTTGAGCAGCCAGCGCTGATAGACGATCGGGGTTTCGAGCGCGTCATTTGGAGGATCAGGAGGCTTGACCTCGACGGGCGGGATCAGCACTTGCAGCCGATCGCCGCGCTGAAGTTCGACGGTAGTGAAGCTGGCTTCAGCGATTAAAATGCCAATGCCGCCGACCATCAGGGTTTCGGAGCCGATCGCGATCGCCCGCACGTCTGTGTTAGTCAGCCCCAGGTTGACAGGTGCCCATAGATCGCCTGCATTCGTGGAACGAAACACGCCGCCTCTAGAAGTTCCAGCAAAAAGAATTGGATCTGCGCTAGGCGGATTGGGCACGATCGCCAGACAGCGAATTTCCAAGTCTGTGAGGTTAGCGCTAACTGCCGTCCAGCGATCGCCGTTGTCTTCTGAGCGAAATACGCCGCTGCCGCCCGTTCCCGCAAAAATCTTGCCATTGGGCGCGATCGCCAGCGCTGTGATCGTAGTGTTAGTCAAGCCAGTGGCGATCGTGAACGGGGTTCCAGGCGATAGATCGGGACGGAAAGGAGCATCCACCGTAAATTCATGCGAATTCTTGCTCAGAACCGTGCGCGTTTGATCGGCAACGCTAATTAGATCACCCGGTTGCAGATCGTCAAACGCGTCGCTGCGGGTTACTTGTACGCCGATGCTAGACAAACTGCCCTGCCCCGATCGACTGTCGGTAATTTGCCGCCAGCTAATACCATCATCCTCAGAGTAAAAGATGCCATTGCCTCTAGTCCCTGCCAGCACGATTCGCGAATCCGTCGCCAGTGACAGCGCATCCACGTTTGCCAGTGCAGTAGCCGTCCAGTGAACCCCATCATCGATCGATCGAAAAACTCCGCCGTTGAGCGTGCCGATAAACAGCACAGAGTCAAGCGCCACGATCGCCTGGATATTTTGATAAACCAGATCAGCCCCTACTTGAATCCAGCGATCGTCCGTTAGCCGAAACAATCCTGCTGCGGTTCCAGCTAGCAGCAAATCACCTGCGGTTGGACAGAATGCTTGAATCTGCAAGTTACTCAAACCTACATTCAACGGTTCCCAAATTTGATCCGCTCCCGCGCATCGAAACACGCCTTGACGAGTTCCGACAAAGCGATCGTTACCCTGCTGACTCAATGCCTGCACCTGCAAATTTTCCAAGCCCTGATTTTGCCTTGCCCAGACCGGATCAGACTGGCGACTGGCAGAACTGGTAGAAAAAATGCCGCCCGCTTGCTCCATCTGGACTTGAATCCGCTTACCGCTGACAATCATGAGTTGATTCGGCTGAAGTCCCTGGACAAACTGCTTCAGAAAAACCGTTTGGTCTTGCAGCGGATCGCTAAAGATTTGGGTTTGCTGCGCCGCAACCGTCAGCGCTTCCTCGGCTAAAGTCAGCGGCTCACTTTGGGCTAAAACAATCGTCTGACGGCGGTTGAAAGTGCTGGGCTTGGCGATCGCTTGAGTCGGAATAATTCGCGTCACTTTTGTTTCTTGAGTCGCTTGGGCACGGACAACCGTTGCTGCCGTTGCCACCTGCATCGCGGCAAATCGATCGCCCGCTTGCAACACCGCCCAACTGTCCGCCAGAATTCTGGGATACTGCGCGTCCAAATCAATTTCTTGCGCCGACAGCGGAAACCCTTCCCACGACGGATCGCTGACATTTGTCGATCGCCCACCCGCAAAAATTTCACCCGCCTTGCTGCCCAAGGCCACAATTTGAGGAGTCGTTAATCCAGCATTAATCGCAGTCCAGACTTTGCCGTCGGTTGAATGATACACACCCTTGCCAGTTGCCGCATAGACGATCGCGCCGCTGCTTTTCAGAGCATAGATCATGCCTACAGTTAGATCACTGGGTGTCCAGCTATCTCCCGAATTTTCAGAATAGTAGATGCCGCTATCTGTACCCGCCAAAGTCAGAGTACCATGTATTTCTAATGCACGAACGATACGCGCACTCAAGTCCAATGCTGTCCAGCGATCGACCTGATCCTGAGCGATATAGACCCCTGCATTTGTTCCGGCAAGCAAGCGCGAACCATTCTGAATCAGCGCATAG
>JBBSFA010000433.1:0-4071 GCA_038239185.1 Elainellales cyanobacterium
AAATCGATGCCCCGAACTGCCGTCTCCCCGTTGTAAACCTTGAATACTTTACGGAGTTCGACATCTAGCTTCGTGTTGATTTCAGAGACGCTGCGATCTTGTACGGCTTGAGACATAAGGCAAAGTAGGGCGAAATTAGGGCGAAATTTCTTCATTCCTAAAAGCCAGTGTAAGTCCTGTTGCTAACTTGTTGGAGCAGTTAGGGAGAAGCAGCTAGAAAGAGCTGACCTGCCTCAAGTAAACCCAGACTAGCTCTCAAACTATCCTGAAACGCTCGCAAAAGTTGCTTACCTGAACGAACTACGGCAAAAACCGATCGAGTGCTGCCTTCAGTCCTTCAATCTCTGCTTCAATGTTGCCTTCTTTGGCGGCACGAGCCACACACTCCGTCAAATGCTCATCCAAAATCAGGCGAGAGACGCGATCGATCGCACCCCGCACGGCTGCGAGCTGCACCAGCACATCGGGGCAAGGTTTACTCTCTTGAACCATGCGATTGATGCCGCGAATATGCCCCTCAATTCGAGACAGTCGATTGGCAATCCGCCGTAAAGATTCTTCACTATGCACATGCGGATGTTCCGCCTCGTTCCCGTCGTGTGGGTGGGAATGCGAAAGATCTGCGTCTTCCTGCCTGGAATCGCCGTGAAAATGGTCTACAGCGTGGGAATGGGGGGACTCAATTGCCATCAAGAAATTCGCCAGGGCATATCAGATAAGCAACAAAAGCATCCTGGGCAGTTGCTCTGATCTGATTTTAGCCCAGGCTCAATGCAATAAGCCTGGGCTAAAATCAGCGCTTAGGGACTCTAATGGCATGGGGTGAAGGTTCGATCGGTAATCCCCGATTTTTAGAATAAACTTGAGTGAATTCTGCCCCAATCAGCAAAATCTGAGCGGAGTAAAACACCCAGATCAAAATCACAATCAGCGATCCAGCCGCACCATAGGTTGAGCCAACGGCGCTATTTCCTAAATACAGTCCGATCAAAAATCTGCCGATCGAAAACAATAGCGAAGTGACGGCTGCTCCTACCCAGAGGTTGCTCCAAGGCACTTTGACATCTGGCAGGAACTTGTAAATGGCTGCAAATAACACCGTCGTGACAGCAAACGAGAGGACAAAGTTTAAGACAACTCCTAACACGGTTAAAGCCGGTAAAAAACTGCCGAAGAAGTTGCTAATTCCTGCCAGCACCGCTGAAAGCACTAGCGAGACCAGCAGCAGGAACCCAATCACAACCACCATGGCAAACGAGAGAAACCGCGATTTCAGGAAGCTCTTGAGTCCTCGACCGGGTTTGGGTTTCACTTCCCAAATGGTGTTGAGAGCGGTCTGGAGCTGACCAAACACACCGGAAGCACCCAGCACCAGCGTTACAACTCCAAATAGCGTGGCGATCGCGCCTCCCGCACTGGGCTTATTGGCGTTTTGGATCATTGCCTGAATTGCTTCTGCCCCATCTTTGCCCACCATGCCCTGGATCTGTCCGGCAATATCCCGCTGAGCCGCTGCTTCTCCAAAAAAAGCGCCCGTGATGGCGATCGCAATCACAAGCAAAGGCGCTAAAGAAAAGAGCGTGTAGTAGGCTAGCGCGGCTGCCAAAAGCGGCACATTGTCTTCTTGCCACTCGCTAAAGGTTTCTTTCACCAGCTTGAAAACGCGCTTCGTCTTCATGATTCAGATTTGTAGTAATGCCTCAACGCCATCATGTCTTCAGTTGCAGGTAAGCGCATCAATCTAGAGGTAGTCCTATCTCTTACTCGACTTGCATTTCCATTTGGCTTTCCTCCAAGCCATGATCGCGATCGACAAACTCTTGGACGAACGATCGATACTCGCGCAGCGTTTCGTCTACCCAGCCGCGATCGTGGCTGTCTGCGTAGAGATGAACCAGGGGTTCTCCGGCATCTGGCAGAATTAGCACCCAGCTATCATGATGCAGGTTGAAGATTTTAACGCCGTCCGTCAGGTCGAGATTGTCGATCGGATTGGTTTCAACCAAGTGCCGCATCAGTGCCCCTTTGACCGCCCAGGGGCAGCGCACCGACAGATAGCGATGGGAAACGCGCGGTAGCTCGGCGCGAATTTGTCCCAGGGTACGAGCACCGTTGAAGCGATCGCGGTGCTGCATGGATAGCATCTCGATCAGCTTGCCAATGCAGAACATGGCATCAAAGCCGGGGTGGAGCTGGGGGAAAATGAAGCCCATCTCGCCGCTGCCGCCCAGCACTACATTTGCGTTGGTATGGCAGGTTTCCATCAGCGCAGTGGGGTTGGCTTTGGTGCGAATCACGTTGCCGTCATGCCGTCGGGCAATTTGTTCGATCGCGCTGGAGGCATTCACAGGCACGACTACCGTGCCTCTGGGATGATCCGTCAGCATCATATGCGCCATCAGTGCGGTCAGCATTTCGCCTCGGATGGCACTGCCCGACTCATCGACCAGAATGAGCTGTTCGCCGTTGGCGGAAACTTGCACCCCCATGTTGGCTTTTAGCGCTTCCACCACATGTCCAAGCTGACTCAGCAGCACCTCGCGATCGGCATTGGAGGGAACCGTGGGGCTGAGGCTGGCGTTCAGTACGACGGCATCGCAGCCAAATTTGGCAAGGAGCTGCGGCAAAACGGCTCCCGACAGCGCATAGACGTAATCGATCACAATCTTGGGCTTGCTGCTCCGCATGGCATCGCCGTTGAGATAGCGCTCAAAGCTGGCGCTGTATAGCTCAGTCGCCTGCTGCACGTAGGAAACATTGCCAATCTCCTGGATCTGAGCGCGGCGAAAGTCTTCTTTGAAGTAAGCTCCTTCGATTTTCTTTTCCCGCCCTTTCGAGAGGTTGATCCCTTTCTGATCAAAAAACTCGATCAGCAAGTGATCCGATCGATCGGGGTGAACCCGAACGTGAATCCCTCCGGCAACCGCCAAGGTGGGCACAGCCGTGCGGGCGATCGGAATCGAGGTGGCTTCTAAATGCTGGATGTTGATTCCAACCGACATCAAGCCTGCAATCAGCGATCGCGTCACCATCCGTGAAATCGGGCGCTGGTCGCGAGAGACTGTGACATACGATCCGGGCTTTAAGGTCGAGCCATAGGCAGCTCCCAGCCGCACGGCAAATTCTGGCGTGATATCAACATTGGCAAGACCAGATACGCCGCGTTGTCCAAACAGGTTGCGATGAGCCGCATGTCCCCAGATCAAATTCATGTTCAAGATTGCACCGGGTTCAATTTTTTTGCTGGGCCACACCCGCACGTTGGGATTCACCAGGGCCTCTTCCCCAACTGTTGACAGCGACCCAACGACCGCTCCTTCTAGGATCTGCGCCCGTCGATCGACTCGTGTTCCGCGTGCTGCCACACAGGCGCGCAAATGCGATTCATCGCCTATGATTACGCCGTTCCAGATAATAGGGCGCTTCAAATCCGCATCTGCACCGACGCTAACGTTGTCGCCCAAGACCGTTCCAGCGGCGATCTGCACCCTTGCCCCAATCCGGCAGTTGTTGCCAATCAGCGCGGGCGTTTCGATATGCGCCGTCGAGTCGATGTAGGTGTTCTGTCCCACCCACAAACCGGGCGATCGCTCTGCATAGTCCACCTCCAGCTTCACCCGCTGATACAATGCCGCATACTGTGCCTCGCGATAGGCATCCAGGTGTCCGACATCGCACCAGTAGCCCTGCGCTACATAGCCATACATCGGTTCGCCTTTGTCGAGCAGCAGCGGGAAGAGGTCTTTGGAAAAGTCAGCCTCTTGGTCAAGCGGCAAGTAGTCCAGCACTTCCGGCTCTAAAATGTAGGTGCCTGTATTGACTGTATCGGAAAAAATTTCGCTGCTAGAAGGCTTTTCCAGAAACCGCTGGATGCGCTGTTGGTCGTCAGTAATCACCACGCCAAATTCGATCGGGTTGGGGACACAAGACAGTACTAGCGTGGCTTTCGACTGCTTTTGCCGATGAAATTCAATGGCTGCGGTCAGATCAAAATCGGTGACACTGTCGCCGCTGATCACCAAAAACGTGTCGTCTAGCAGTTCTGCCACATTGCGAACGCAGCCCGCCGTG
>JBBSFA010000434.1:0-4063 GCA_038239185.1 Elainellales cyanobacterium
AGCCGCGATCGCCGCCGCTGTGACTCAAAAGCTTGAAGACTCGTTCAGCTCCCAGTCGCCCGATTGGTGGCGAGATCTGGGCTTAAGAAAACAGGTTGTGATTTTGGCGATCGCTTCTGGCAGTCTGCCTCTGTTGCTGTGGGGGGCGATCGGCTCACGGGTCGTCGCGGACACAGCTTGGATGCTGCTACTGGGGGTCGCGATTTCAGCAGGGATTGCAGGCATCTTTGCCAATTGGCTGATCAACCGAGCCTTGCGTCCTTTGTCTACGATCGATGCCCTGATCAACCCCCTGATTTCTGGCAAAGCGGCTGGAGAAGAATTGGGTGCGATCGAAACCACGCTCTATCAGCTCTCCAGCCAGCTCCGAGACTTGTCGCAAGTGCAGGCGCGTCAAACGCAACAGCGCCAGTTGCTCAGCAGCATTGCCAATCGAACTCGCCAAACTCGCCAGCATGATGTTTTGTTTGAGACAGCAGTGCAGGGAGCACGAGACCTGCTGAAGACCGATCGCGTCATCTTTTACCGCTTCAATCCCGACTGGACAGGCACGATCGCCAACGAATCCGTCGATCCGCAGTTTCCCAAGGTGCTAGACGAAACGAGCGGCGATCCTTGCTTCTACAAGCGCCATGCCGCGCAATACCAAAGCGGACGGATTCGCGCCATCAATGACATTTACAAAGAGCCAGGACTGACCGACTGCCACATCCGAATGCTGGAGCAATACCGCGTCCGCGCCAACATGGTCGTGCCGATCCGACGAAATGAACAGCTCTACGGCTTGCTGATTGTCCACCACTGCACCGCGCCGCGCGTCTGGACGACAGCCGATGTAGATTTTATGGCGCAGTTGGCGATGGAGGTGGAATACAGCCTGGACTATGTGGAGTTTGCTCAGACGCAAACTGCCGCCAACCAGCGCGCCTGGTTTTTTGGTGAAATTGCCTTTCGTGCCCGCCAGTCTGAGCTAGATGAGGTGTATCAGGTGACAGTGCAGGGGGCACGCCAGATTTTGCAGTGCGATCGCGTGCTGGTCTATCGCTTCAACCCCGACTGGAGCGGAACAATGATCACTGAATCGGTGGATGCTCAGTTTCCGCCAGTCCTAGACGAAAAGATTGACGATCCTTGCTTTCGGGGGCGCTATGTTGATCTGTATCGCAACGGGCGGGTGCGGGCGATCAACAATATTCGGCAAGAGCTAGGGCTGACCGACTGTCACATTCGCACCCTGGAGAAATATGGAGTCAAAGCCAATCTGGTTGCGCCGCTGCGTCACAATGATCAGCTAGTGGGCTTACTGATTGCCCATCAGTGCAGTGCGCCTCGGATGTGGCAGCCGACCGAGACTGATTTTATAGCGCAGTTGGCGGTGCAGGTCGAGTATGCGATCGATCACCTCTATTCGATCGAAAGAATTCGGGCAACTGCCGATCGGGCGCGACTGTACGGCGATGTCGCTTTTCGGGCGCGCCAAACTTTGAGCGAGAAAGACATTCTGCGGGTGACGGTGCAGGGGGCGTTGAAGACTTTGAAGACCGATCGCGTCGTCGTTTACCGCTTCACGCCAGACTGGGCAGGGCGGATTGTGGCAGAGGCGGCGAATCTAGGCTGGACCTCAACAATGGAGATGCGAATCACCGATCCTTGCTTCCGGGGACGCTATATCGAACTGTACCGGAACGGGCGTGTCCGCGCCATCAATGACATCCACAACGAACCGGGGCTAACCGATTGCCACATCCGAACTTTAGAGCAGTTTGAGGTGCAGGCAAATTTGGTTGCGCCGATTCGCCGCAACCAAAAGCTCTATGGCTTGCTGATTGCCCACCACTGCACGAAGCCCCGGCTTTGGCAAAAGACCGAGATTGACTTTTTCGCGGAGTTAGCAATCCAGGCGGAGTATGCGCTGGATCACATTAGCTTTATCGAAAAACTAGAGCAGGCGCGCCAAACCGCCGAACTGGCCTCGCAGGAACAACGCCGCCAAACGGATGCGATTAACATGCAGCTCGAAGCACTGCGGCAAGATATCCAGGGATCGTTTGACGGGGATCTAACGGTGCGAACCACGGTGACAGGCGGCGAAATTGGCGTGGTGGCAGAGTTTTTTAATACCGCGATCGCCAATCTTCAGCATATTGTGCTGCAAGTCCAAACCGCCTCGGAAGCCGTGACCCAAACGGCTCACCGCAGTGCGGAATCGGTTAATCTGTTGTCTACCGAAGCGCTGCGGCAGTCTGCCGAAATCACGGCGGCGCAAGATCAGGTGCAGGCGATCGCGGAGTCGATGCAGGGCATTGCCGCCAACGCGCAGCAAGCCAAGCAAAAAGTTCAGGATGCCGATCGGGTGCTTCAGGCAGGGGATGAAGCGATGAACCGCACCGTGGAAGGGATTTCGGCAATTCAAGACACCGTGGAAGAAGCTGCCTTGAAGGTGAAGCGGCTGGGCGAAGCCTCCCAGAAAATATCTAGAGTCGTCAATCTGATTCGCGACCTCGCCAACCAGACCAACGTGCTGGCTTTGAATGCTTCGCTGGAAGCCAACAATCAGGGCAGTCCGGATCAGGGCTTTACCATAGTGGCGGAAGAAGTCCGATCGCTCGCCGAACGCTCCGCAAGCGCCACTCGCGAAATTGAGCAAATCGTCGGAGATATCCAAACCGAAACGGAGCAGGTGGTCACCGCAATGGAAACAGGGCGCGGGCAGGTGATTTCCGGCATGGAGCTAGTCGAAACCACGCGCCAAACGCTCACCTCGATCGCCAGTGTCAGCGCTCAGATCCGACATCTCGTCCAGGACATGGCAGAAGCTGCCGCTGCCCAAACCCAAACTTCCACCTCGGTCGCGCAGACGATGCAAGAAGTGGAAGCGATCGCTCAGAAAAACTCGGAGCAGTCGATCCAGGTGGCAGAGGCTTTCACAAAACTGCTGGGGGTTGCCCAAAACTTGCAGCAGAGCGTCGCTCAGTTCAAAGGTAAATAAGTCAAAGGCAAATAGCTCACTCTAGTCCTGCCTTATTTTCACAACTTCTATGGTTGCCGACTTCCGCCCCCAAGAGTCCTATCAGTTTTTTCTGCAAGAAGCTCCCGATCTGCTGCGATCGCTGGAGGAAGGATTGCTGGGGCTGCGGCAAGAGCACAGCATCTCCGCAATTTGGGAGCTGATGCGGATTGCCCATTCGATTAAAGGCGGAGCCGCCTGTGTCGGATTAGATCAAATTCAGCAGTTGGCGCATCAGTTGGAAACCGCCTTCAAAGCGCTGTCTACCGAAGAGTCGATCGCCATTGACCTAGAGCTAGAAGAGCTGTTGCTGCAAGCGTTTGACTGTTTGCGATCGGCGTTGCTTCAGGAGATCAATGCGGGGCAACTGTCCGACAGAATGCCTTTGCCCCCGACGCGGCAAGCCACCGATCCGCCAGACCCAATCTGGGCAAGGCTGCAAGCCAAGCTGCAACCTGCCCAGCCGCCTAAAGTTCCGCCGTTTCTGTTTGCCGATGAAATTGAAAAGGGACTGCGGCGGCTCGCTGCCATTCTCGATCGCCCCAGCGCTGAGCAAATCGAAGCCCTTAAAACCCAGCTTGAGATCTTCAACGGCATCGGTGAAATTTCTCAGCTACCGGGATTTCAAGCGATCGCTCAAGCCAGCCTGACGGCGCTCAAAGTCAATCCCGCAGCGGTTCAAGCGATCGCCCCACTCGTACAGGTCAACTTTCAAGCCGCCCAATCTGCCATTCTGGAGGGCGATCGGACGCAGGGTGGCTTTCCCAGTCCCGATCTATTGGGCTGGACTCATCCCCAAGATACCGATTTGCCGCATCCCGTGCTTTCGCCCCCCGATCGCCCCGCATCCCGCGATCGCCCCGCATCCCCCGATCGCTCAGTGCCTAGTACTCGCCCAGACTGGACACGCCTCGACTCGCTCAGCAATCTCGTCAGCGAACTGGCAACGCAAACCAATCGATCGCTCTCCTACGATCAGCAGCACGAAGAAACCCTGCAAGCGCTGTCGCAATCCTTCGATCGCTTCCGGCAGATCACGCTGTCGCTGAGCCGTTG
>JBBSFA010000435.1:0-4062 GCA_038239185.1 Elainellales cyanobacterium
ATGGCTACCGGGTCGATCTCACCCAACCCCGGAACCCCGCAGGTGTGCAACTCGAACGTAGGTGTCTATTTTCAAACGTGTGGTTTTATTTGACAGAACCTGCTGAGAATGAGGTTTCTGTAACTTTAAACCACACGTTTGAAACATTACCACCCAGTCGATGCTCCACAATATACTGCCAAGCATTGAACGAGAGCACTTCATCGACATAAACCCGACGGGCTAGACTATGCCTCCTGCATCGGAATAGCTCCCCATACTATTTTTTTCGGTAAGCAAACGTTTCGTTAAATCGATCGATAATATATTCGCCCGTAGTTACAGGTCGATATTTAGCTGGATTACTAGGGCTGACACAGCTAGGAAGCACATCAATTAGCGTGTCATAGTTAGATCCAAAAAAGTAGGGAATCGAATATCGTTCTTGACCCGATTGGTTGATGGCTCGATGCACCGTTGAAGCGAATAAATCATTCGTCCAGCGCGCCATCTGATCGCCCACGTTAACCACGAACGTTCCCGGAATGGGTACGGCGGAGATCCATTCGCCTGCATGATTCAATACTTGGAGTCCGCCGATCGCGTTTTGTGCCAGAATCGTAAAACACTCGTAGTCAGAATGTGCGCCTGTGCCAATTTGCTGTTGATCGATCTGACCCGTTTGGGGCGGATAGTGAAGCAACCGCAGTTGAGCCAGCGGTTTAGTAATTTTGTCCTCAAAGTAGTCTTCGGGCAACTCTAGCGCTAGTGCAAATGCCCGAAAGATTTTTCTACCGAGCTGGTAAAGCTCCCAGTAGTAAAGATCGATCGCGTCCCGAAATCCCGGCAAATCGCTGGGATAGACGTTCGCACCATATAGCTTTTTGCCAGCCAGTACGTCTGGATCGGTGTCAGATACCTCTAAGGCAAAGTCGATCGCCTCATGCAGATCCCCCTTAGCCGTTGGGTCAGTATTCTCTTCTAGCAGCGGCACATAGCCCCGATGATTTCCAGAGCGCGAGATGTGGATCTGCATCTTCTCCGATAGCGGCAACGCAAAAAAGCGCTGGGCTTGGGCAAAAGCCCCGTCGATGACCGCTTGGGGAACCCCGTGATTTTTGACATAGAAGAACCCGACCTGAGTACAGGCATCTCGAAGTTGCTCTGCCACCTGCTGGCGATCGCGATGTCGGCTCAGGCTAGCGGAATACAAACCCTCTTCTTGCATTGCCGCAAAATCAATCACCGGAATGGCATCAAATGGGACTCGCTTCGCTGCTAACCCATCGGGCACATGACGTAATTCACCGTTTGGTTTGCTCTGCATAAGCCTATTTTCAGCTTCGTATTAGATAATAAGTAGTCGTGCAGAATCAATTACTCATAAGTGAGGCTGAAAGTCTTAATCTACCTTGACATCGTGTGTAAACTATTTTGCATGACTACTTATCAAGCGATCTGTGAAGTCCTGCACACTGCTTACTTTAATACGGATCGACTGATGCAATTTATAGTCCGTAGAGTGCTATGAAGCCAGAATGAAAATCAAGACTGTGGTATGAAGATAGAAACAAGAGCATGAAATTCTAATTTTGTCCAGAGTCTGATACTGAAGAGGCTTTATTTAAGCTTTACGATCGCTCCGAAGAATCGGAATCAATACAAAGAATGAGTGAAGATCCGCTCAATCAGTGGTTTTACGCCATGCCTTTGGTATTTGATGAGTACTACATGAATCTTCAAGTCGAGCGGCTTTATTGATAAATACTGGTCGATCTGGATGACTTAAGTAAACTGTGGTTCTCTGTCTCGCGGTTCCCTGTCTCGTAGTTCTCTGTTAGGCACTTATTTCAGCTTCGGATGCTGCATAGCACGAAGCCAATGAACTCTCACTAGAAACGTTAAAGCAAATGGGCAAATCAGGGTTGAGTGTGTTGCACAACGCCATCGGTTCACGGATGACGGTTGCGTTCACCATTGCGTCAGTATTCAAGTTGCCAGGAGAATGTCATGCCTAGAACTGAAGCAGGATCGCCGCTTGACGGTGGTGAAGCGCCAGCTTCTCTAAAGAAGAGAGCCATTAGCGGCTCAGTCTGGACACTGGCTGGCGAATGGACTCAATATGTGCTGCGCTTAGGCGGGAACTTGGTTCTGACTCGGCTGTTGTTTCCTGAAGCCTTTGGACTCATGTCCCTGGTTCAGGTATTCATGATGGGTCTGGAAATGTTCTCAGACGTCGGAATTATTCCTGGAATCATTCAAAACAAACGGGGCGATGAGCCAGAGTTCCTCAACACTGCCTGGACAATTCAGGTGGGTCGGGGAGTGATGCTGTCCCTTTTTGCCTGCGCGATCGCCTACCCTGCCTCGCAGTTTTATCACGAACCGATGCTGATGCAGTTGCTGCCCGTGAGTGGGCTAACCGCTTCAATTTCAGGGTTGAACTCCACCAAGCTAGCCACTGAAAACCGCAGACTGGCAGTGAAGCGACTGATGATCATTGAAGTGGGATCTTATGTTTTGGGACTCACCTCAATGATTGTTTGGGCGAAACTAAGCCCTACCGTCTGGTCGCTGGTCGCGGGTGGTATTATCGGCACTCTCGCCAAAATGATTCTCAGCCATGTCTATCTCAAAGGAGAAAGGAATTGGTTTCATTGGGATCAAGAAGCCTTTCGATCGCTTCAGCAGTTTGGTCGATGGATCTTCGTGAGCACCGTCTTAACGTTCTTCGCCGGACAAGGCGATCGCCTGGTGATTGGTCGTCTGCTGGATGTAAAAACGCTCGGTATTTACACGGTTGCAATCACGATGGCTCGGCTGATCAGCCAGACCATTATGCAAGTGGGCAGTAAAGTCCTGTTTCCCACCTACTCTGAGCTGATTCGAGAGCGCCCCGAACGGCTATACAGCGCCTTACGAAAAACTCGCCTGACCATGATCGCAGTCAACTGGGCGGCTGCACTCCTGATGATGGCCTTTGGCGACAAGTTGATTGATTTGCTCTACGACGATCGCTACGCTCAAGCGGGATGGATGCTAAAGGTTCTGTCAATCAACTCATTGGTGGGGGTGCTAATCTTCACTTATGACAACGCTTTGATGGCGATGGGGAAAACCTTTACCATGACCGCGCTGTTGGCGATTCAGGTCGCGATCGAGTTCTCCGCCATGGTGATCGGAGCACACTTCTGGGGAGAAAACGGAGTGGTCATTGGCATCGCTTCTTTTGCCTGGGTGCTGTATCCCCTCAAAGCCGTCTTTTTCGCTCGTCTCTCAATTTGGCAACCCGAAGTTGATTTGCCTGCGATCGGGTTGGCAACGCTGATTGTGGCAGGATTTTACTTCTTTCATCTCTTCTAGTATCTCTAGTGTGTTCCCTCAAATGTCCGGTCGATTAGAAATTGGTTAGCAGAACAATGACTCAGAAGCCGATCGTCTCAGTTTTAATGCCTGTCTACAATACAGAGCGCTACGTGGCTCAAGCGGTAGAGAGTATTCTCTCTCAAACCTTCAAGGACTTTGAGTTCATTATTTTGGATGATGGCTCAACAGACACCTCGCTAAAAATCTTGAAGAAATATGCAGCCCGCGACCCGCGTATTCGCCTGATTAGCCGCGAAAACAGAGGCGTAATCCGCACTCGCAATGATCTGCTAGCGCAGGCAACGGGCGAATTTGTTGCCGTCATGGATGCAGACGATGTGGCTTTACCAGAGCGGCTGGCATTCCAAGTCGAGTTCCTGAAAGCCAATCTCGATGTGGTTTGTGTGGGCGGCGCGCATGAGGTGATTGACGAAGACGGGCGGTTGTTGACGCGGCTGCCGTTGCCTGAACAGGATCAAGAGATTCAGGAATTAGCGCTCGCCGGACATGGTAGCATCTGTAATCCTTGCGCCATGATTCGCAGACTCTCTTTAGTGGAAATTGGCGGATACGATGAGACTTTGTTGTGTGCCGAAGATTTAGATATTTGGCTCAAATTGGGTGAAATCGGCAAGCTCGCCAATCTGAAGCCGACCATCTTGAAGTATCGGCTGCTGAAAAGTTCGATCAGCCAGCAGCATGGGGTTCTCCAGCGGC
>JBBSFA010000436.1:0-4042 GCA_038239185.1 Elainellales cyanobacterium
AGCAGCGCAAATTCAGCCGGATGGGTTGCGTTCAGCGCATAGGGCACATAAAACCACAAAGTCGGATTGGCAGTCGTGGTCAAGCCCCAAACCGCATCTTTAACAGTAGGCACTAACGCGGTCAGCGGTTGAGCGACAGCCGGACAGCTACCCGTCCTGCTGGCACCGCCCCGTCTGCGGCTACCCGGTGCTCCTGCATTGGGTAAGCTGGGCGGCTGATAGTGAATTTGGCTAGCGCCACCTCGCTCCCGTCCACCAGGGGCATCTTCTTGGGCATGGAGGGGCGATGTCGCAATGACCAGCGCAATTCCGACTGCAAGCGGCAAGGCAAAAGGAAAAGAGGAACGCAGCACCTGATTCAAGGAAAGATTTTTCATGGCTCTAAGGGGAATGAAAAGTTCACGAAGTTGAGACTTTAGCAGGTCGAGAATGAGCAGCGTGAATCGGCAGGCTTCGCCAAACAGCCGCAGCCGCCGCAGCCAAAAGCAGTCCTGCCATTGCAGGAACGAGCGGAATCCAACCAGATGACAACAATACGAGCCAGCAGCAGCCGTACAGCACACTACAGGTAAAAGCGATCGCTAAACCCAGACGCAGCGGCGATCGCAGCAGCAACGCCAGCAACGCCCCCGCCAAAGTCCAACTGCCGATCCAGAGCATTTCCTGCCCCAGTGACCAGACCCAGAGCAGCGATCGCCCATCCAGCACAGCGCTAAGCAACTGGCTGATCATATGAGCATGGGCAAGAATTCCGGGCATTTGCGAGTCGATCGGCGTGTTCCAAAAATCCTTGGGATCATCTGTTCTGCCGATTAGCACAATGCGATCGCGAACGAGATTAGGATTAAGGCTGCCGGACAGCACATCGGTCAGGGAAACCTGGGTGGCAGCGTTGCGGGTAGCTCGATAGTGGAGCAAAAGCTGGTAGCCGCCGTCGTCCGCAGGCTGATAGCCGCTGGTACGCGGCTGCAAACGCGGCAAAACCGTTTTTCCAAATCGCAGTTGGCTGTCTGAGTTCCCTGCTAACGCGATGCCCTGAACCTGAAGATATTGCGACACCAGCCGCAGGTTAAACGCTTGCTGTGCCGAGCAGGGGGCTTGGGGGTCGATCAGATTGGGGGTCATTGCCAGCAGGTGTCGCCGCAGTCCCCCATCAGGGTCTGTCGAAAAATCGCTAAAGCCAACCCGATCGCCCACTGTATCAGGCGGTGGCGGAATACTGTCACCTTTCATGTAGCGGGCTTTGCAAACTGTGACCAGATGGGCATTTTGGCGAAACTGCTGCGTCATTTCTGGCGCTGTCGCAAAATCTCGATAGAGATCCAGACCGATCGCCCTGGGCTGATATTGATCGAGCTGCGTTAAGAGAGTACTAAGATTGCGATCGGAGAGCGAAATTCGCCCATTTGCGGTATTCTGCCCATATTTTTCCCGTTCTACTTTATCGATCGTGACAATCACAATTCGCGAGTAACTTGATTCTGCTGGACGTACACTCATCAGATGATCAAAAGCCCGTAGTTCAGCCGATTGGAACCATCCGGCGTAGCGTCCGCCGCTGACGAGGGCGGTAATAAGCAAGGTGACAGCTAGCACTTTTGAGAGCGGTTTCAGCCAACTCCGCACCCGACGAGGTGACGCGATCGGGGGAAAGACGATCGGGGGAGAGGCAATCGTGTTACCCAACATACCTGCCCCCAACATACCTGCCCCCAACATACCTGACCAAGTCGGCGGCAGTGCTGCCGGATTCTGGCAAATAATCGGCAGCCAGGTAGCGCAGGGAAACAGATCTTCTAATCCCTGAAGCCGCTCGCGCGCCTGCCGGACTGCCTGATAGAACGGCTCCCCCGTCGAAAAAGCTGCCAGAAACGACTTAAGAAATTCTTGAGCGACGCGATCGGGTACAGGCTCTCGCATCACAATCATTTGTGGGATCTGCAAGTCTGCTAAATTCCGCGCCAGTCCTAGCCCGTCGCAAGAGTTAAAGATTGCCAGCTTTAAGCCCCGCTCAACGGCTTTACGTAGCCCGTAGCGCAGTTGATGGATGGTGAGGCTGTCGGTGGCATTAACGTAAATCTTTCCGACTTCAGCGGCAGGCAGGGCAGCAGGCGGGTCGGTAGACAGACTATTACCGTTCAAGAGTCCCTGATCTCGCATTCCTAACGCTGGATTGCTTGTTCTTGATCCAGCGCTGGAACTATGTCCAGCAAAAAATAAAATATCCCACGACTGTGCCCAAAGCTGTTCCGTGAGCTGTTGCCGAGCAGGTTCAACCAGAAAATGCACGTTGGCATAGGGGAGCTGTTCCAGCAGATGGCGATCGGCTTGCACATCAATCCCCTCACTGTTGCCCAGGATCGCCAGAATATTCAGCTTGGTTTTCTGAGTAGGCGGCGTGGGAATATGTTCGTAGATGGGCAGACTCAGGGCAAGTTCCGATCGGGTATAGCGATCGCTTAACTCCCAAGAATGCCAGGGCAACCGCTGAATTAGCGGATCATCGGTTTGCAGAATCAGCCGAATCGAGTCGAGGGGCGAGAGCTGCTCTAGCCATTTTTCGCGAATCGGGCGGAAGGTTTCAGAACGCAGCCAGCGATTGAAGCGATCGCTCAAAGCTAAAGCAGCGCTCTGGCAGTCATCAATGACTGAAATGTTGGTGATTTGGGCTTTGGGGGCTTCTAAACGCATCTGGTGACCCAGCCTACGGTAGGTAGCTTGCCAATGGCGATAATATTGCAGCAGTTCAGCAGCAGAGGGCAGTCTGCCATTCACTTCCGCGACGGGGCGATAGGCGAAGCTTTGGCTAGCTGGATTGACCGAGCCTGGATTGACAGCGCCTAGATTGACAGCGCTTTGAGCCGCCTGATCTTGCTCTTCACCAATCTGAAGCGTAACGGGAAAGCCGCTTTCAAAACTACCCTCGCCAAATTTCAAGACAACTAGCTTACCCACCGTTGTTTTCTCTTAGCCACACAGGACTCTCAGGCACACAGGACTTGCGTCAAACCTACAAATGCTCAATCGGTAAAAGACTGACTAAATCACAAATTGTTCCACGACATAGGCATCCGCGATCGCCACCCGCACCCCAAACGGCTCACCAGGCAAGCCACTAAACTGAAGCTGAAGATAATTATCAGCTCCGCGAGATTGCGCTTCCAGAAAAATATTACCGTCTTGATCTAGCACAGTCAGCCGCAGTTCAGCGGGCAAATAAGCCTGATGGGTCGGATGCACCTGAAGACAAATGTGAGTTCGCTGCTCATCTGGCTCTAGCTCAACCACCAGCGCCACTGGATCGGGCAGGCGAATAGCAAGATTAATCAGTTTGGCGCGTCGGATCGGATTTTCGCAAGGGGCAGTTTCAATCCCCCGAAACCCATACGCAGGTTCTGCTGGACTCAGCAACGATTCTACCGTTTGCCAGCCCGCTTCTGCCTGATTTTGCAACCATCGACTCAAGTTGACGATCGACGATTGAGCCGCCGCTGGATGCAACAGCCGATCTAAATGATCTAACAAAGCATCCGGTGTCTGGAGCCTATTCAAAGCTAATTCCTCAGCCGCTTGCTCCGCGAAACCCAGCAGCTTCGCCTCTCTAGCCGCGATGTCGATCGCCACCACCACATAGCCAATCCGATCTTGCCAAGTCTCTGGCGGCACTGGACAAGCTGAATCCGCCAGAATCGATCGGCATTCGAGCTTCCCTGCGCCCACGACTTCCAAGTCTGCCGTATCTGCACAGAGCCGCACCAGCGAATTCCAGCTATCGCCAGCCTCCAAATCGGTGGAAATGCCCATCAGATGCAAATAGTCATTCACGATCGAAACGGCGATTGTATTCAGTCGAACCTGTTCTGCCTTTTGGGGCGTAGGCTGCTGACGGGCAAAGCGATCGGCGGTTTGCAAAGCCGCCTGCGTAATCGGGAGAGGAACGGCAGATTGAGCGTTGGAGTAGGCATTAGAAGAGGTGCATGTCATACAGATGAGTCCTTTGTTCCTCCAAACCTGACGGTTTTGAGTGCGTTGCAGTTTTGAG